>JAUWSL010000026.1 GCA_030610085.1 Candidatus Aegiribacteria sp. | reverse complement strand
GTACAATATAACGTAGAAGAGTAATCGCAGCGGGCATGAAGCGAGCTGCTCCGTCAATCATCTGGGATGATCCTGCTTTACCGTTTATCCTGTTCAGAAGTGCGGTTGTAGCATTCGCTGTTATCCCTATATCCTCACCGGTTCTTTCTATTTCCTGAAGTGCCGAGGAAATCCTTGGTGTCAGGTCTTCTATTTCCCTGCCGAGAGATGAAAGTGTTCTTTCCATTTCACTGAGAGTTTTGTGCATTTTCAATACTATCGAGATGAAAAATCCCAGACCAATGAACAGACCTGCAGCACCTACAAGCTGAACAATGAATAATCCTTCCATTGAATACTCCTATTCCGTTCTACTTATCGATTACATCCTATAGTATAGGCATACAGAATAAATATGGTTAATGTCAACCTTCATCTGCCGTTCTGTTAAACAACAGAGGCATCTCTATCAATAATATTTACGGAATGATAATGCAAAGCCTGTAAAGGGTATTTGTTCTGCTACAGGGATGCAGTTTCCTTTTAGCTATTGTCATACATTCATTGCATATATACTACCCAGCTGGCAGAATCAGAATATGGAACAGTACGAGTCGCTGCAAAACAGGATTTGATATGGATGAAGCACCAGAGAGATTCTGATCAGGACCGTGTAAATATAAAGAGATTGGAGGACAACGGGTATGAAAAGAGTAACAATAACGTGAATCTTTACGTTATTGAAGAATAATATATTAACATAACTATTATGTCAATCATTTATGATGTTTCAAGGATATTGCGTCAGCAAGTTGAAGAAGTGTGGTACGTCCCCCAGGCTTTTACGGTGTTGGACAGAAGGAAAGCGATGGTCAGCGGCCCTACACCACCTGGAACCGGAGTTATCGCTCCGCAGATCGGGGCGACTTCATCGAAATCGACATCACCGGCAAGACCATCCTCGGTTCGGCTGATACCGACATCGATAACTGTTGCCCCGGGTTTGATGAATCCCCTCTTTATGAAATGGGGGCGGCCCACAGCTGCTATAAGTATATCGGCCTTCCTGCAGAGACCCTCCAGATCAGAAGTGTGTGAATGAGCCACACAGACCGTTGCGTTCTCTCGAAGAAGAAGCGCTGCAAGGGGTTTGCCAACAATATTGCTTCTTCCAACAATGACGGCATCAGCACCGTCGATAGCGATATCGCTGTGTTTCATCAGAGCGATGATACCAACGGGAGTACAGGGGAAGAGGCCTTCTTCCCCTCTCCACAGCCTGCCGACGTTTTCGGGATGGAGTCCGTCTACATCCTTGTCAGGCAGTATCGCTGAAGCGACAGTATCGGCAGATATATGACCGGGAAGAGGCAGCTGGCAAAGTATACCGTCGACGGATGGATCTTCATTGAGCCTGTCTATCTCCTGAAGAAGATTTTCCTGTGAGATCGATTCTTTGAGCCTTACTACAGTACTTTCTATTCCAACTTTGCCGCAGGCCTTCTCCTTCATCGCAACGTACACGCTGCTGGCGGGGTCATCTCCAACGATGATAACAGCTAACCCGGGAGGCCTGCCGCCAACCCTCAGAATCTCATCTTTGATGTTTCTCCGTACTTCCTTCGCGAAGGCTCTTCCGGATAGAACCGATGATTCAGTCATGCAGGATCCTCTATCCTTTGCTGATCGATTTGATCTCTATTCTAGTATAATCCTGGCGATGCCCCTGGGTTCTTTCGTATCCCTTTCGCCTTTTCCGCTTGTAAACAGTGATCTTCTTTCCCCTGCCGTGCTCAAGCACTTCCGCTTCCACGGAAGCACCAGCTATCAGAGGGGTTCCTACCTCAGCATCATCATCGTCACCGACCAGAAGAACTTTTTCAAGCTTTATTGAATCACCTTCTCCAGAATCGATTCTGGGTACATTCAGTTTCAATCCGGGTTCCACTCTGAACTGGAATCCGCCGGTTTCAATTATTGCGTACAACTATTCACCTCCATAATTCAATTTCAACAGTCAGTGGATCAGGATTTACCTGAACGACTGTAGAGACTGGTTATCTCTTCGTGCAAATCTAATGAGTATACTTTGAATTCATCAACCCTGAGCTGTTCATCCTCACGGATCTCAATACTGAGCTGGGAAATAGACGCGATATGGTTCATTCTCTTTCCCTCCTCTTCATGCAGGTACTCGGCAAGCTCGGGATGAACGGAAACCACAAGATTCCTGTGCTTCTTGTCAAGGGATGCCCTTTCAATGAACCGAGCCAGCCCGCTGGCTGTAGACACCGTGGACATTACCCTTCCTGAACCGCCGCAGCAGGTGCAGGGCACTGAGAGAGCCTGAAAAACGCTGGGACGAACTCTCTTTCTGGTCATCTCAACCAGCCCCAGAGGACTGACCTGGCATGTTTTGGTTGGGGATCTATCCCTGCCCAGTTCGCTCCTTAAGGTATTGAGTACCTTTTCCTTATGGTCGGGGATATCCATATCGATAAAATCAATGACGATAATCCCACCGAGATCGCGCAGCCGGAGCTGTCGTGCAACCTCCTTTGCGGCTTCCAAGTTTGTCTTGAGGATAGTGTTTTCCTGTTTCTTCCTGCCAACGTATCTTTTTGTGTTGACATCTATCGCTACAAGAGCTTCCGTATGCTCGATGACCAGTGATCCTCCGCTCTTGAGAGGCACTTCCCTCGCCATGATTCCCGATATTTCCTGCTCTATTCCGAAATGATCGAATATCGGGGTCCTTCCTCTGTAGTACTTTACTTTGCCTGTCATGCCGCCGGCGTAGGTTTTCAGGTATTTCCTGGCATCCCTTGCTACTATTTTGGAATCTGTAACGATGGAATGGGTATCCGGCGTGACCAGATCCCTCATTGTTATGGTCACAACATCCTGTTCCTGGTGAAGAAGTGAAGGGGCTTTCTTCTTCAATGCGGACTGCCCGACTTCCTTCCATCTTTCCACTATTGTATTCATATCCACCCGGAAAGCTTTCTCATCCTGCGAGACCCCCGCAGTCCTGGCGATAATACCGTATCCATTTGTCTTAACAGCGGACAGGATCTTCCTGAGCCGCGCTCTTTCTACCCTGTCACTGATCTTCCTTGATATTCCGGTAACGGATTCACCAGGCATACTGACGATATACCTTCCAGCAATGGATATCCTGGTGCTGACCCTCGCACCTTTTGTCCCGATTGGTTCCTTTGTTACCTGTACAAGTATATCCTGTCCCTTTTTCAGGACTTTTTCTATGGGTTCGTTCACCTCTTTTGTGTTTGCGGGCTGACCGCTCGCGAGGGATCGGGCGAACCTTTCGGTGTCTATCGCACCGGAACGGGTATCACTTACATGCAGAAAGGCGCTTCTCTCAAGACCGATATCAACAAAGGCCGCCTGCATACCAGGCAGTACGGCATTTACTTTTCCAAGGAAAATATTTCCTACCTGTCTTTTCTCGTTGCCATCTTCAACGATTATTTCCATCAATCTGTTGTCTTCAAGAATCCCAATTCTTGTAACTTCCGGATGGGAGTTTATTATAAAATCAACTTTCAAAGAACATCTTCTCCAAATCTTTGCTGTGAGTTCTCAATGATTTCCAGCAATTACTATCGTAACTAGTATATATATCCGTCCGTTCAATGTTTACCTGGTAATCCAGAATTTCGGATAAAAGCAGATCCGGACGGGATTTCCTGCTATCCGTTCGTGTCATAAATTCGACACAGCTATCATTTACTTTCACACCGAGTACATGCTCGTTTCTGCTCAGCAACCCGGCTGTACTTTCCGCTTTCTCTACGCTCCATGACCCGCTATCCGACGATACACTGTACCCTGCTGCGACCGAACCTCCGTCAGGTGGTGCAGTACCCGGGGCCAGTGTCCAGGTTTCATCAACCCTGAAACCTGAGGGCATGAACCTGTTAAGAAGCTCTTCTGTCCCGCCAGCAGGTATTGTCGTCAATTCTATATCTATATACTCTGCAATACTCTCAATACCAAGTGGAAGAGGAGGGCCAAAATGTACTCTAGGTCTGCTAACATAACCATCAGACCACGAAACAGGCAAATCAGAACGTCTCACTACTCTGCCCCACATCCGTACCATATCAAGATGGGAAGTGTACGCGGCACAGCCTTTCTTTGAATATCGTACCCTGAGTACTGCAGCACATTCCGCGTATTGTACGGAGCGATCAGAAGTGAAATCCCGGATGGGCGTTTCCCTCGTTTCCCTGGTTCCTGAGCAGGCTCCGCATCCTCTGCAACCCGCCTCTCTGCAATCGGGAGTGCTCCGATTCTCTAAATATCGTTTTCTCTCCGCATCAAGATACGCCTCTGAGACTCCGGTGGAAATAAAACTCCATGGAAGCACTTCTCCCGGTTCAATACCTGTCTGCAGCCGTGCAAGCAGATGACTGTAACTGTCAATGAGGTCTTTCCATATATCCCACCTGAATCTATCGGTCCATGCGTCAAACCTTGCCCCGCGTAAAACAGCTTCCTCAAGCATATCAGCGGTATCTCCGTCATTACCCAGCGAAAGCAGCCCTTCGACAATGGCAACATTGGGACTGTTCCAGCTCAGTGATACTTTCTTTCCGCAGATTCTCCTCACCATCCGGATTCTTCGCCATAGCTCATTCTCATCCATCTGGGATGACCACTGCAAGGGAGTCTGTGCTTTCGGCACAAAGGGAGAAAGGGCTGCCGTAATGCTCTTTCTTGGATTACGACCATGTCTTCGTGCAATGTCAGCTATTTTCAGAACCAGCTTACCTATCCCGGTTACATCCTCATCGGATTCATCTGGTAGGCCCACAATGAAATAGAGTTTTATCCCTTTTGCTCCCATTCTGAAGACGGTGTCCACCGCATTCAGGATAACTTCATCGGTCATCGGTTTGTTGATCTTCTGCCTCAGTGATTCCGTACCCGCTTCGGGAGCGATGGTGACTCTGCCGGTAATCCTGCAGTTTTCTTCAAGCCGGGTTATCGTATCCGGTCTCATCGATGGCCTGCCTACGGATGCATGGTGCTTTGCTGCCAGCATGTCCATCCCCGCAAGGAGTTCAGGCAGATGGGAATAATCTGAGAGCGAAAGGGTCAGAAGACCGGATTTCTCCCATCCGGTGGATCTGAGGATTCTATCCATCAGTTCTACCGTCTCGTCCGGCGGTCTCTCCCGTACAGGTCTGTACAGCTGTGATGCCTGGCAGAATCTGCATCCCCTTGTACACCCCCTTGCAATCTCAATAACTGCCCTGTCCTGAGATACCTTTGAATTCGGAACCAGCTGTCTCACCGGAGCAGAATCAATCGTGAGACTTCCGATCCTCTGTACCTCAGCAGGTTTCTTTCCCAGGGCCGGAACATATACCCCAGGAATTTCGCTGGCTTTTTTAAGACGCACGCTGCGGGAATCCGTACCCGCAAGGATACTGAACAGGTCTACTCCCTGCTCCTCAACCTCGCCCAGAAAGAAAATATCCGCAAAGGGAGCAAGAGGAAGCGGATTTCCAAGACCGCCGCCTCCGAAGAGGATAATAGGAGCGCTATCATCTCTGTCGCAGCAGCGAAGGGGTAATCCCATTCTCATTATGAGATAAAGCACATTCGTAAACAGGGCTTCCGAGGAAATACCAAAACCTATCACCCTGCTGAGACGGACAGGATCCCATCGTTCCAGATCAACCCATTCCAGGTTCTCCCTGTCCATGATCTCATCCAAATCCGGTGCGGGACAGAATGCTCTTCTAACATCAAACTGATTGCTGCAGAGCAGGATATGTCTGAGGATCACAAGTCCGAAATTGGACATCCCCAGCTCATAGATATCGGGATAAACAAGTGTAATCCTGGGCTTACCCTTTATAGTGGCATCAAGGTTCCACTCTCCACCGGTATACTGCTGGGGTCTCCGGACATCGTGCAGGAATCGCCCGTAAGGATGATCTGTGCGGATCAAATTAGTGAGAGGACAGGCAGATCGATCTTCTGGGACGTCGGGTTTGCCAGAAGGCCGCGATCTCTATGAGTGGAGACAGTGAGGTCAAGGACTCTGCTTCTGGCATTATCGACCGATATCCCGGATGCATAACCGAAACGCCATAGAACTGAACAGAGGACAGCATCAACCTCGAAGTTGTTTCTGCGGAGAATCCCCGTCCAGTTCTCAGAAACACTGTCGATTCTGTCGGTTACAAGAACATCGATCAGTATAATCCCGTCATCCAGCGGTGCGACCGGCTTACTGATGTCATCGACGAATGACCATGTCTGTTTGTTGGGGTTAACGATATCATGGTAGCGGGATACTATCTCACTGACGGTCTCTCTGCCCCGGCCGGGGTTCAGGAAACACCAGTAATCGTACCTTTCAAGACTGTCAGGGCACGTTTCGGGATATATCCGCCTGAAAGTTGACATGGCGGTCATGGCCGCCGGATCGGGAGCTTTCAGTCTGACAATGATCGAAGTATTTCCCATAATTCCTTCAGTGCTCCCCTCTGAAGTGATCTGCAAGACTACTGAAGAAAATCGATCCGGGACCCCTGGTGTCGGCATAGGAATCGGAATGCAGCGACTGATCCCGTCGATCACCCCATTCTCCGGGTATCCACGGAGGAAGCTGCCAGAGCCAATAAGCCCTTTCAGGGTGAGGCATCATCGCCAGAACGTTTCCACGGTCGTTCATGATCCCGGCGAGGTTAAGGAAGGAACCATTCGGGTTAACCGGATAATCACTCGATTCACTTCCTTTTTCATCGCAGTACTTCAGAGCCGCGCTGTTCGATGCTCTTCCTCTGTTCTCCTCCGAGAAAACGAATCTCCCCTCGGCATGGGCTATCGGCAGAGGTAATATTCCGTTGCCGATCCCGCTAAGCCACGGGCATATCCTGAGTGCCTTCTCAGCGGTACGAAGGAAGACCCACCTGCTCAGATAACCGCTGCGTCCGCTGATATGATTTGCCGCAAGAGCCGATTCGATCTTTCCCCTCTCCCATCCGGGGACCAGACCGCTTTCAACCAGTATCTGAGCACCGTTGCATATCCCGAGTACAGGTTTGCCATCGGCAGCCTCGCTGAAGACCATATCCATTATTTTTTCCTTTGCGGCCACAGCACCGGCACGGACCCTGTCCTGAAAAGAGAACCCCCCTGGAAGTACGTAAGCATCCGGCAGAGAATCCCTCAGCTCCTGCCATTGATTCCAGCGGTAGATCAAACTGTCCATTCCGCTGTTCTTCACAGCGCGCGATGTCTCGTACTCGCAGTTCGATCCGGGGAACTGAATGACCGCAACCAGAGGAACGGACTTCATTCCGTTATCTCCTCTCTCCAGATGATCCTGTCGAGTTTGCTGTTATGATCTGCCAGTATCTCCTGCAGATCCAATCTCCAGCTGGACGAAGCAATACAGAAGTCATCCGTCACCCTTCCGGCTATGGAAAGATATTCCGGCTTTCTCTCCAGTGCATCCCAGGATCCCTGTGACATTTCAATAAGGTAACCAGGTGTTTCGGAATAGAGGAAAACGGGATCCAGCGCGGAGCCATCAAAAATAATTCCCTTTCTGGCATCAGGCCGGGAAGCAATTGCCATTTCCGCAGCAGCAGTTATCAGGCCTCCCTCTGATATGTCGTGAACGGATCTTGAAATACCCGCTTCGCAGCATTCGAGTACGAACCGGGCCATTTCCCGTTCGAGTTTACCCCTGAATGCAGGCACTCTGCCCCCTCTGTGTCCAAGACATGCTCTGTAGAACAGACTTCCTCCCAGTTCATCCCTGCGCATGCCCACCAGGATGATAAGGTTTCCGGATGATTTGAGAGAAATGTCGGTGGATCTGGTAAAATCATCTATCCTGCCGAAAACAGCTACGATGGGAGAGGGAGGAATAGCACCCCCGGAAGATGATTGATTGTAAAAACTTACGTTACCCGAGACGATCGGAAGAGGCTCCTCTCCATTGCTATCCAGGCCAAGTTCACCGCAGGCGGCTGCAATTCCTTCCACACCTCTGCGAAACTGCCAGAAGACATCGGCTTTTTCAGGGTTGCCGTAATTCAGACAATCTGTGGCTGCAATAGGAGTGGCTCCGGCCGCTACAACGTTTCTGACAGCTTCGCCTACAGCGTGGGCTCCCGCAAGATATGGATCAAGCTCACCGATCCAGGGATTGCCGTCTCCTGAGACAGCCAGTCCCGTCCTGCATCCGGGTATAGGAACGGTTACGCAGGCATCGGCCTCACCTGGTCTGAAATGTGTGTTACCCTGAACCTCACTATCGTAATAACTCCACACTGGAGACCTGCTCGCCCCGTCAACCGAAAGCAGCATCTTCGAAAGATCCAGAGGTGGATCGCAGGGTCTGATTTCCGGCTCAATCACAGGTTCGGGGGATGGTTCCCAGTTTCTTTCGTAGATTATTCCTTCGGTTATGTATTCAATCGGAGTGTTGGCTACTTCTTTGCCCCGGTGGAGAACCCTGTAAACCGGTTCACCGGTAAATGTACCTATAACCGTAGCACCTGCTCCGGGAAACAGCCGGGGCATTTCAAATTTATCATTGTAGATCTCAAGTACCTCTTCTGCTACTTTCCCGGGTACAGCGAGCCCGTATCGTTCCTGGGTTTCGGCACATGCAATAACCTCCGAAAGCAGATCAGGAATGGATACGGGCACCAGATCGAGGTTCACTTCGATGCCAAGATTTCCATGAGCCGCAAGCTCGCTGGTAACACAGGCTATTCCACCGGCGCCAAGATCCTTGAATCCGAACCTGATCCCCCTGTCAAACAGGAAATCGAGTACATTCAGATTAGCCTCGGAAAGCACTCTCTTCAGAAAAGGATCAGCCACCTGAACCGCTCTCATCTCGGACTCGTCTTCAAGATCTGCAGAGGCGAATGTGGCTCCACCGAAACCGGTATCGTCAGTGGGTTTTACAACCAGGATAAGAACATACTGCTCTTCATGGGCTTCGGCGGGAACGAAGCTGTGTACTATTCTGTCATGTCTTACAAAACCGAGGGAGACAACGTTAACAAGGCAGTTGTCATCGTAACCTTCATGGAATCTTGTATCACCGCCCATGTTGGGTACACCAAGGGCGTTCCCATACTTCCAGATGCCTTCTACAACACCGCGGCATATTGCCCTTGATCTCTCACCAGAAGCTCCCAGAGGATCTCCGAAACGCAGCAGATCAAGAGAACCTGTTACCCTTGCGCCCATGCAGTACACATCACGGACAATACCGCCAATTCCTGTGGCTGCGCCTTCAACGGGGAGAACCTGAGATGGGTGGTTATGACTCTCATGGGCGACAACAAGATCCCAGGTGAAACCGTCATGATCCGTGAATTTTACGATCCCGGCATCCTCTCCGGGACCTACGACAACACCGGACGCATCGGTTGGAAGCAGTTTCAATACAGATCTGGAACTTTTGTAGGAGCAGTGCTCACTCCACATTGTGTCAAAAAGGTGCAGCTCAAGAGGGGTCGGCATCCTGCCCACGTATCCAGCAAGTTTTTCGGCTTCTTCAAGCGTCATGGCCAGATTGCGATGCCTGATGGCTTCTTTCAGTTCTTCCCTGCGGTTCATCAATCCATTTTCATCAGTAAAAGTGTCCCGTTACCAGTGATGCCTTTTAAAAACACACTGCCGGAGTATCAGCCAAGAGAGGAAATGAAAGCCTTACTATCAATGTCCTGGAGGATATTATCCATGGTTTCCTCATTACCTGCTTCTACAATGAGGTATCTCAGACGAACTGAGCCAAGTTGATCTCCGGCAGCATTCTGGAGTAATGGAAGCTCATCCAGCAGTCTTTGCATAACATTTTCCATGCCATCCTGGTTGGTTCCGGGCAGCAGGAGGGTAATTTTGTCTGTTCCAGTACGCATGGCTATATCGATATTCCTCATCGTTGCTTTTATATGATTGGCGCTTATTGACATGAACTCCCTTGCGCGGTAACGGTCGTCAATACTGCCCCGTTCGATCACCAGTTCAACGAAAGCGAGGGAACTTTGAAACCTTCTTACCCTCTCCAACTCCTGTCCAAGGACCGGTTTCAGTGTTCCTTTACCGGGTAATCCGGTGTCAGGATCCATATCCGCGGAGGATTCGAACCGACCGAGAAGTCGTATCCCCTCGAGGGCTGCAGCACCGACCGCTGCTATCGAGATCAGTCTTTCCTTAGGCAATATGGCTGATACCGGAATATCACAAATGCAGATAACACCGTAAAGAATGCCCTGTGACATCATGGGCGCAGCAATATCGGGCAGAAAATCTGGCAGGGAGGTTTTTTCCAGCCTCTGCTTTGTGAGTTCGCTTTCTTTCTCAAGATTCTTCTTCTCAAAAACAAGCCCTGTTTCCGCAACGAATCCGACGTGTCCATCCCCTACATTTATAACGAGTGGCTGCTTAAGGATGTCTCCAAGTCCTTCGGAGTAGACCAGTCCCAGCTTTCCACCCCTCACATCTGCAAGGAAGACGGTGATCTTCTCACAGCCGGTGAGATTTCTCATCGCCCTTGCCAGAAGTTTGGCCAGCTCATCAGGTGTTCTGGCAGCGAATACCTGCTTGACAATATCGGGGAAGATAATCGTCAGGTCTCTGTGCTTTTTTATCTCGAGTTCAAATCTTGTTTGACTCGCGTCTGCTTCCTGCTGCTGGTAACGAAGAGAGGTTATATCGTTCTTCAGTAAGTTCAGCCGTTCTTCAAAATCCGCCGTTTGCCTGTGGTTCAGGATTCTAAATATTATCCATGCTATCAGAAAAGCAGCTGCAAATCCAGCTATAATACCTGGTACCATTTAAATCACCCTCCCAGGAAAATCACTCATCTTCATTTAAAAGACCAAGTCTGTCAAGTATATTATTCTCATTCCGGAGGTGATACGGAAGGGTGCATTTTCGGTCGATATCCTCACCGGTGAAATACTCACCTAACGCGGGGTCATCCGCAACCATATCAAGGAATCCTTTTCCACTTTCCATAGCGTTCATCGCTACATTCTGAACAAGCCTGTACGCTTCTTCCCTTGTAAGGCCAAGATCGATAAGCGCAAGCATAATAGTCTGGGAATAGAACCTGTCACCTGCCGAATCGATATTTCCTGCAACTGCTTTCGGAAGTACCTTCAGATCCGATACCAGTGAAACCGCTTTTCTGAGAGCGTACAGGGTAATACCGCATGCATCCGGAAAAATGAAACGCTCCGCGGATGAATGACTGATGTCACGTTCATGCCATAAAACAGTATTTTCAAGGGACGGAACAAGGTATCCTCTCAGCATTCTGGCGAGGCCGCACAGCCGCTCACTGATGATAGGATTCCTTTTGTGCGGCATAGCGCTCGAGCCCTTCTGTCCTTTTCCGAAGGATTCCTCCACCTCTCCGACCTCCGATCTCTGGAGATGCCTGATCTCGGTCCCGAATCTCTCCATTAATCCGCCAATGGTGGAAAGAGCGTAGATGAAGTCAGAATGCCTGTCTCTGGCAACAACCTGTGTCGCAACATTCTCGATCCCTATTCCAAGCCTGCTGCAAACGTAATCTTCAACTGAAGGGTCAAGATGAGCGTAGGTTCCAACCGCTCCGGACAGTTTACCAACGCATGCTGATCTCAATCCGTCTTCCAGTCTCTTTCGAACTCTCAGGTATTCGGAGTAGAAACCTGCGAACTTCAGGCCAAGCGTGGTAGGTTCAGCGAACATGCCATGACTTCTTCCGATGCACGTGACACCACGGGTCCTGAGGACAAGACCCTTAAGGGCTTCACCCAGGGCATCAAGCTCGTTCATGATGAGTTCTCCGCTGTCCTTGATCTGAGTAGCCAGACAGGTATCCAGTATATCACTGGATGTCATACCGTAATGGATGTGCCTGGATTCAGGTCCAAGGCTTTCCGATACGCTGGTAAGGAAGGCTATAACATCATGTCGTACTATTTTCTCGATCTCGGCTATGCGTTCTGAATCAAAGGAAGCCTTCTCCCTTATCAGTTCAAGGTCTTCCCCCGGTACGTCCTCGGATAAAACCCTCGCCTCAACTGCAAGTATTTCAATCTCAAGCCATCGTGAGTACCTGGATGCAGTCGTCCAGATCTCCGTCATTTCCGGAATTGAGTAACGTTCAATCATTGAAACCCCTTCCAACCCGGATCCAGCTCAGACCGCTGTGGATCGCTGCGACTCCGTGATTCCTCCGGAAATGGATTTGCCGGGTGAATCCAAAGCTAGTGGTAATATAGCGAACTGCCCATGCACAGAAAGAGCATGGAAACTTTAATGTCCTTGTACATCAGGGCAGTTCCGTTCCGGAAGTTAAAGGACCGTAGATCCAGGCGAAAAGGGACTTGCGGGGTATGTAAACCCGGTACCAGTCATCAAGTCCGCCGGTCACCTGCAGAGAATCTCCCTCCTGAACCTGTCCGATAATCGCATAAATCGTTCCTGGACCGGATCGGAGATTGACGATCTCTCCAGTTACAGTGACAAGATTCCACACAGCATGAGGCTCGTTTTCCTCTTCGGATTTCACTGTCCAATTCTCAGTACATGAAACAAGCAATACGGTAATCAGCAGAACACATGCGAATATTGATGGTCTTATTGTTTTCATACTCATCATCCTATTGCACATATCAATACTGGAAGGACTCCGGCTGCAAACAGGCTGCCGTCCGCAATAACTCTCTTTAGAAGTTCCGAGGGAAAGGGGGATCTTGCCAGGATAAGAAATCCCACCGCCAGGAACAGCGGCCCCGGAAAGAATGCTGCTGCACTGCCGGGAAGATTATCCGACACAATACCCGCTGCGAGAAGAACAGCCGCCAGGGTAGAACACAGCCAGAACAGCCGAATGCTCACGAATTTTCCGGCGTGTATGGGAATAGTATCCATTCCCATCAGAGCGTCTCCCTGCATATCAACAAGATCTGTAAGCAGGCATCTGCTTAGAAATAGAAAGAACAGGGCTGTTGCCCAGAGTACCGTCCCGGGTGTAATAACTGCACCGGCAGAAATGTATCCGGGTAAAAATGCAAGAAGAAAGGACCATGCTCCGGCAAACATCAGGTCCCGAGAGCCGGGAAGAGATCTCAATCCCCTGAATGTGTATACTTTGCGTATCAAGGGAAGGGAGTACAAAAGGAAAAGCGCCAGCATCACTCCAAGTACCGCAAGCCAAAGCGGGTCAAGAAAGACTGAAAGCGCGAGAGAACACGCAAAAGCCATCAGTGAAGTCAGGGTAAGCAGCGTACGGTGGGATCTTATGAATTCCTGCCTTCGCAGCATGGACGGACGGGAATATCCGGATTCAAGCACAGAGGTGACTGTGTGAACCCCGTACAGAAAAAGTGATGCAGCAATGACAGGTATCGGCCATTCAGCGATGTTCAGAATGCATGCTCCGGCAGCTCCTAGAATGAATGTCAGGGGCAGAACATGAAAATTACCGAAGATAGTACTTTGAAGCAGTTTCCATATCCTTCCTGTTCTAAGAGTACCCCCCTGTATCTCCAGCAGCTTATCCCTTACTTTTCTTATGCTCCAGCTTGGTGTGGACGCTCCCGCAGTAAGGAGAACGTTTTCATATTTTTTCAGCTCATCTGCATCAAGCTCATCGTAGGTTTCAATATGATAAGACGGGACACCCTCTTCCAGGGCTATCTCCGCGAGTCTGGCTGTATTGGCGCTGTTCCTGCCTCCAACTACTACAACACAGTCCACTACATCGCACATTTTCCGAAGCTCATCCTGCCTTAGATTAGTTGAATCGCAGATGGTGAAAGCATATTCCAGATCGGGATATTTTTCCATAAGGACGTTCTTCGTTTTCTCGAATGTCGCGGTATTCTGAGTGGTCTGCGATAGGAGAAACGGCCTGGAGATACCTGAGAGATTCGCGATCTCATCCGGCCCTGAAATGACCTGTGCCCTTTCTCCGCCGTACGACAGGATGGATCTGACCTCCTGATGCGAAGGATCACCGAGTATTATGACATCGTACCCTTCCCTGGATTTTTTTCTGGCTATCGCAAGAGCTTTGCCAACCCTCGGGCAGGTAAGGTCCTTGATCTTGAGCGGAAGCTTTTTCAACTGCCTGCGTCTCTTCAGAGCAGTTCCATGGGTTCTTAGAAAGAGAGTACCGCTGCTCATGTTCTCCGGGGTCATGCATATGCTCACTCCCCTTTCCTCCAGAGCGCGAAGAACCTGTGGATTGTGAACCAGTTCCCCATAGACCGCATAGGGATCCTCACATTTCCTCAATTCGGTCAGAACCATATCAACAGCCCGGCGGACTCCCCAGCAGAAACCCGCTGTATGAGCGGTGATTACACTCAAGAATCTTCTCCCTTCAAAGGTGATGAACGCAAGGATAACATAACAGGGATGGAGAAGAGGGAAAGACGGATATGAGAAGGCGGCGGGTTGCCCCGCCGCCAAAGAACCATAAAGGCTGTCAGATGAAATTTATCTGAACAGACCCTTGATCGATCCCCAGCTGTCACTTGAAAGCGGAAGTGTACCATCAGCCCTGGAGAGAGCGTTGATCTCGTATCCAGTTGCTGAGGAGATCAGGGGATCCCAGAGGATCCAGTCCTGACTGTAGAAACTGTGGGCTATTCCAGTGAAGTTCTCGGCATCGTCGTAAAGCTGCGAAGGAATACCAAGAGCGGAAAACACAGTTGTATTGGCTATCATCCAGAAATCAGTTCCTGTAGATATGGGAGTTGCGTAATTCACGACTACAGCCGCGTAATGCATTGCAGTAATATCGTCCTGTGCAAGCTGCGTAACGGGCATAACGAAATCACCGGTCCAGAGTTCTACAGAGATCTGATCGGTATCCCACGGATGGTCATCATGATGATAGAACCACCATTCCGTGAAGTCACAGTCGAAGGCTGCAGCTCCGGGAAGGAAATCGGTAATATCGAACCATGTTCCGAAGTAGGATATTCCTGACCATAACCATACAGCTGTTCCATCATCGTACTGCAGAAGATCGTCGGATCCCGATCCGCCAGAACCGGATCCTTCAACAGGATAACTTTCCACTGCGAAAGCGACAGCAGTTACGAGAGCAAGAACAATGAGTACCTTTTTCATTTGTTCTCCTTTCAGTTGATAATTATTATACAGTGCGAGCGGTTACTATGCTCAGGTGGCTATATGCTGTCAAGCTTGAAAAATAAGTGTTTCTTTCTCGGTGATTTTCAGGGTTCGATCTTCCTCATCATATCCCTGTATTTCGCTGCTTTTTCGAAATCAAGCTTCTCAGCGGCCTCAAGCATTTTCCCCTCCAGAAACACCACGGCTTCCCCATAAGTTCCCGGTACGTCCTCAGCCAGTTTCTCTTCAGAAGGCTTGAAAATATCCGCGATACTGGTAGCGCTGATAATTTCACTTCTCGACTTGAAGATACTCTCCGGTGTGATATTGTTATCCTTATTGTATTTCAGCTGGATAGCCCTTCTTCTGAGGGTCTCACTGATCGCGTACTCCATGGAATCGGTTATCCTGTCAGCGTAGAGAATAACGCGACCGGCCATATTCCTCGCGGCTCTTCCTGCAGTCTGGACCAGGCTGGTTCTTGACCTGAGAAATCCTTCCTTGTCAGCGTCCAGAATAGCGACCAGGGAGACTTCAGGGAGATCGAGCCCCTCCCGGAGAAGATTCACTCCGATCAGAACATCAAAATCCGCAAGCCTCAGTTCCCTTAGAATCGAAACTCGCTCAAGAGCGTCCACCTCGCTGTGTATGTACCTTGACCTGACGGAAAGATCCCCGAAGAAGGAAGTCAGCTCTTCAGCCATTTTCTTTGTTAATGTGGTTACAAGCACTCTTCCACCGGATTCAACAGCTTTTCTTACTTCACCAACAAGATCATCTATCTGCGACGATGCAGGTCGGACTTCCATGTTCGGATCAACAAGTCCGGTTGGTCTTACTATCTGCTGTACGACTCTTGCAG
The DNA here is from genome assembly GCA_030610085.1 of Candidatus Aegiribacteria sp. Lineage (GTDB taxonomy): Bacteria > Fermentibacterota > Fermentibacteria > Fermentibacterales > JCC-6 > Aegiribacteria. The sequence goes on along the minus strand of JAUWSL010000026.1, from coordinate 3,515 downwards.
AACGCTCAAGTTCATTTTCAGCGGGAGTTGCTGACATACATATCTTCTGCCCTGTGATATCGATGAATTCCTGCAGATAGAGAGGTCGGTTGTCCAGAGCTGAAGGAAGACGGAATCCGTTCTGAACCAGTGTTTCCTTCCTGGATCTGTCACCTTTGAACATCGCGGAAAGCTGTGGGATCGTCCTGTGGGATTCATCGATGAAGACGAGCATATCACCTCCGGGGAAATAATCGATAAGGCAGGAAGGCCGTTCCCCCTCTTTTCTGCCGGATATGTGCCTGCTGTAATTTTCGACTCCGCTGCAGTAACCCGTTTCGGCAAGCAGTTCAATATCGTACCTGGTTCTGGACTCAAGCCTTTGAGCCTCAAGCAGTTTGCCTTTGCTCCTGAACTCAGTCAATGCCTCCTCCAGCTCCCTCTCGATCCTGCCGATGGCAAGGTTCAGGTCCTTTTCTGATGTTACGAAGTGTCTTGCGGGGAAAATGTAAATTTCCTGAAGGTCTTCAAGTACCGCACCCGTCAGATGATCGATTCTCCGAATGCTGTCTATCCTGTTCCCGAAGAATTCCACCCTTGCTGCCATACGTCCATACGCAGGTACAAGATCCACAACGTCACCCCGGACTCTGAACCTCCCTCTTGTAAGTGCCACATCGTTTCTGGAATAACGCATTTCAACAAGTTCCATCAGGAACTGACTCTGATCAAGCACCTTTCCCCTTGAGATATTCAGGCTGCTTTCCGCGAAGGTTGAGGGGTTTCCAAGACCGTAAATACAGCTGACGGATGCTACGACTATCACATCTTTCCTTGACAGGAGAGATGTGGTTGCGCGCAGTCTCAGCCTGTCCAGTTCCTCGTTGAGGTCAACATCCTTTTCGATGAATGTGTCCGTTGTAGGGATGTACGCTTCCGGCTGGTAATAATCGTAATAGCTTACAAAATACTCGACTGCTGCATCGGGAAAGAATCCCTTCAGCTCGCTGTACAATTGCGCAGCCAGAGTTTTGTTATGACTGACGAGCAGAACGGGTTTATCCATTTCCTGGATTACTCCCGCCATCGTGAAGGTTTTCCCGGAGCCCGTAACGCCAAGGAGGGTCTGCCACTGGTTTCCCTCTTTGAGGCCCTTTACGAGTTCTCTTATTGCATCGGGCTGGTCCCCGGATGGCTGGAAATCACTGACAAGGTTAAAAAGCGGCATTTATCCCTTCAGAGCGGACAGTGCGATCTCGAAAGCGGAAGCCGGACGGGAGATACCCCAGTTGTCAAGTACCGCCGGGTGCAATTCACCGATCACACCTGCGACAATGCCATCGATGGTAATCGAGGCGCACCTTCCGGGAATGAACCTCAAGTCATCGGTATCAGCAAGGGACAGTTCAACGGCTCTTGAGTGGCAGAGTGAACCGATTATCGAATGAGCATCACCAAAATCAGCCTTGTTGCCGCAGACCAGACAGGCCAGAAGTATGTCGGTACTGCAGTTCCCGCCACTTCCAACTGTGAGAACTTCACCGGTCTCGAAGATTCTGTGCGGGTACGCCGCGTGGGCACTCGTGCTTTCAACTTCAAGCAGTCCGGGCAGAAGAGTATTCCTGACAACGCCGTATTCCGCCGTCATGGGATTCGCTATTACGGCAGGATCGGATGGAGTCCGCGTCGCGTCCTTGATCTTCGCTCTGCTTGTAAGAACGGGACGGAGTATTTCTTCACAGCCGGCAGAGGCGAGAAGAATCCTGACAGAATCCGCCAGATCCTCTATGGGCGCGCACCTTCCAAGGGTGAACTGTTCCGGAAGAAGGGGCTCGAAAGATGAGAAGCCAAGTGAGATGGCGATATCCTCGATCATGTCAACGGCATGTATACCGTCCCTTCTGTAAGGCGGCAGAATACCGGTTATTCCGGTTCCATCAATTTCAACAGACGCATAATCCATTTTCTGAAGCGCTTCCAGAGCAGATTCAGGAGAAATGTCCACACCCAGAACTCCACGTATTGATTCCATGGATGCAGTCATAAGGTCATTGAAAACAATCGGGGTCACAACTGTCTTTACACAGTAGGGTTCAGGGTAGTTCACTCTTATCGGTGAGATATCAGCACCTCTGTCCTGCAGGTTGCACGCCAGTATCGTAGCAGAAAGCTGAACCGTTTCCCAGTCCGTGCCTGTTACCTCACAGAAAAGTCTTGAATCGCCCGCACTTACGCTTCCCGTCATCTGGCTGTTAAGGACCGGAGGAAACGAAAGGACATTACCTGCTGTGTCCTCAAGCAGGGGCCAGAGTTCGGCGCCATCAAGCAGATGGGCGTACGTTTGGCCGGTTTCGGTGTCTTCCAGAATTTCGGCCAATGTCATTTCCTTCTCATAGCCAAGAGGAACAAAAGATGTTTCAGGGGACGCTGCTCTGTATCTGATGGGGAACTCTATGTCATCCAGTCGGTAAAATCCTGCTCCGGCAGTTTTCCTGTTCTTTCCAAAGGAGACGGCCAGTTTTTCCTGCACATCTATCAGCGCATCGAGCTCCTTCTGGTCGGGAGCCCATCCGCACGCGGTGAAAGCCGCCACGAATGGTCTAACATTTTCAAGATCGGGATCGACAAAGATCTCAAGATCAGGTTCCGGAAGATCTTCCAGGTGTCTTTCAGCCCCGGAATTCCAGCATCGCAGAGCCCTTGCTACACCCTCCGTGCACCAGAGGTCGGGTCTGTTGGTGTCGTTTAGCTCAAGTTTGAGCAGATCCCCCTCTGAGAAGTCTATTTCACCTTTGACAAGAGAAAGGAGGTCTGCAAGACTCTCATCACCGGGATCTTCGATCCGGGCCTGCCTGAAAAGGTCCAGTCTGCTGACTTCTATCTTAGGCAGTGTCGTCCCCCCTGCCCGTAAGAAGGCGATCAGGCTGAACCATGATCCCCCTCAACCTGGAGAGGTCGGGGGTGATAAGGTCGCGGATATCCTTGATCCCCATGGCAAGCATCGCCATTCTATCGAGACCGAGTCCCCATGCGATCACCGGCACATCGATACCCAGGGGCAGGCAGACTTCAGGCCTGAAAAGACCTGCGCCCCCGCCCTCAACCCATCCCAGAACCGGATGCTTGATGTGCATTTCAACAGAAGGCTCCGTGAAAGGGAAATATCCGGGAAGGAATTTGTAATCGGCTGCACCAGCGATCTCTTCAGCGAATAGTTTCAGAAGTCCAAGAAGATGCCTTAGATTTATCTGCTCACCAAGTACTATACCCTCCACCTGAAAGAAATCCGGCAGGTGTGTAGAATCGACCTGATCGTATCTGAAGCATCTCGCGATGCCGAAATATTTCCCTGGAATGTCGGGATTCGAGGCGAGGGTCCGAGCTGACAATGCTGTTCCCTGTGATCGGAGAATAGTCTGCAGTGACTGTTCGCGGCTGAAACTGTAACTCCAGCCTCTTCCACCTGTGTTGCCGCCGTTCTCATGAGCTTCTGCGACCCTCTCCATAAGCTCCCGCCCAGGATGGGGTACTTCAAT
>JAUWSL010000017.1 GCA_030610085.1 Candidatus Aegiribacteria sp. | reverse complement strand
TCTGGCGGAGGACCGGGGACTCGAACCCCGAAGGGATTAGACCCGGCGGATTTCAAATCCGCTGCCTTACCAATTAGACTAGTCCTCCGCAACGGTGGAATTTAAGTTATCATACTACAAAGGTCAATCAGTATTTAAACGAAGGAGAAGTAACTTTGCTTGAAATGGAGCTGAAATTCCGAGTTGACGATTTCACGGACGTAGAGCGGCGTCTGGAAAGTATGGGGATCGAACCGGGAAAGCCCGTCAAAGAGAATAACCTTGTGCTTGATCTTATGGGCGGAGCTCTGAGACAGATGGATACTCTTTTCCGCCTCAGAAACTGCGACGGGGGTACACTTGTAACGGTGAAGAGGCCACTTCCCGCTACTGCACTGAAAGTGCGGCATGAGGAGGAAGCAGTTCTTGAGTGTTCCCAGGAGGAGGCGCTTTCACTCTTCGGGCTTCTTGGTTACGGTGTGGTGTACAGTTACGAGAAAACAAGACGGGAATGCAGGATCGGTGAAGCCCAGGTTTGTCTTGACGAATTGTGGTTCGGCAGATTCGTTGAGATCGAAGCTGAATCGGAGGAAGCCGTCATGAAAGCCGTTGATATACTGGGATTCGATCCTGACGAAGGGATCAGGTTCAGCTATGCCGCTCTTGAGAAGGATGCTGAACAGCAGAAGTAACTTTCCTGTCCGGTGTACATTTAAGGGGAAGAATGGTGACTCGGGCCCCTTAACCTTGACAGATAACATTTTCTGAGCCATTTATCGGGACTGCGCGAAAAAAATACGTGATACTTTCCAAATATGTTAAAGGGGAGCATTTAATGAGCGAGCACACTATAGCCGAGAGAAAACTCAAGACGGATATCCACTACAAGAACGCTGTGAGACGAGATCTCGTAGACAGCGTTCGACAGCTTCACGAGTGGCAGGAAAAACTCAATCAGATACACAACGTACGCAAGGAAAAGAAACTCAGAAATACCGTGGAGAGGTACAGGGGTTTCATTGAGGATATGAGAACCTTTCTGTCACCACTGCTTGATGAACTGGAAGAAGGTATCAAAGAAGAGATGAGCTTCAGCGTCGATGAGATCAAGGAATTCAAGCAGGAAGTCAAGCAGGAGACAAAACTTGCCTCCGAGGCAAGGATAGCCTTTGAAAAGGCGAAAGATGCCGCTGAAAAGGCCGATGACGATAAAATTGAGCCCGCAGAACTCGCAGTTCTCAAGGAAGCCTACAGCAAAGCCTGGAGAGCCTTTCGTCTTGAAAAGCACAAGCTTGAAGAAGCCAGTGATGAACTGGAAAGTGAGCAGACGGACAGGGATATCTTCAAAAGGGAACTAAAGCGTATTCACGTAGAGCGGCATTTCATTAAAGAGGTTTAGACTGCATGGAGATATATCCACGCAGGAAGATAGAGACAAGGCTGGGAATAACATTCCTGGCCTGTCTTCTTTTCAGCCTTCCGTTCCTGATTACACGCCGGGCACTTATCGTTGTACCGGTGGTTTTTGCAGTCGGTGCTGTTTATTACCTTGGCATATACTACCCGAAGTACAGAAGACGAAGAAGAATCTCGGAAAATCCCCTTGATAACGAAGACAGAGCCATACTGTCGAAATACGTAACCTTCTACGGCTCGATGTCCAATGATGATAAACGGCTGTATGAAGCCGATATAGCCGTATTCCTTGCGGAGCATGCCATTACTGGTGTGGATGATGTGGAGATCACCAGGACAGTGCGGCTGCTGGTAGCCGCTACGGCCATCCGTCTCATATTCAGAAGACCTGAATGGGAGTACAGGGATTTCGGTGAAATTCTCGTTTATCCCGGAGGTTTCAGAACGGATGGCTCGTATTCGACCGACCTCAGAGGCAGTGATTCGGCCGCTGCCGGACTTGTGCATTCCACTGGAAATGTTATTCTGTCTCTGCCACACCTTCTTCGCGGATTTCAGCACGATAACGACGGCTACAATGTTGGTTATCATGAATTCGCTCATGTGCTTGATGGATACCGTCCCGATGGAATTCCGGATGAGCTCTCGCTTGGGGCATATCGACCATGGATAGAAGTGATGCACAGTGAGTTCGAGAAAGTCCATAAAGGAAAATCCATGCTGCGCCAGTATGCCGGTACAAACCCGGCCGAATTCTTTGCCTGCTCTGTGGAGGCCTTTTTCGAAAAACCTGAAATGATGAAGAAAAAAGCACCGGAACTTTTCAAGCAACTGTCAGCATTCTTCAATCAGGCCCCATGATCGAGCTCTTCGGGGATCATCCCTCACGAATATTCCGGGTGCTCCGCGCGGGTCTTGTTTCCATTTCTTCACCGGTTAATATTGGTAGTAATTCTACCGATTGGTGACGTATGAAAATACTGATTGCGGATGATGACCCGATAAGCCGGAAGATACTCTCGAACGTTGTGACCGATCTCGGACACGAGCCTGTCACAGTAAGTAACGGTGAGGATGCCCTGGGGTTTATTAATCGGAAAGAGTGCTCCGTTGTTCTGCTTGACTGGATGATGCCCGGTATGGATGGTATCGAAGTATGCCGGGAAATCCGAAGGTTTGATGATGAAAATGTTTGTTACATCATCATTAACAGCGCAAGGGAAGAATCGGACGACATCAGCAAAGCTCTTAAAGCCGGTGCAAACGATTACATTTCAAAGAAAACGAACCCGATTGAACTCAAAGCCAGAATTGGTGTCGCGGTGAGAACCGCGCAGCTGGAGAAGAAGCTGAAAGACCTCAATAATCGCCTCAAGTATCTTGTCAGGATTGACAGTCTTACGGGATTGCTGAACCATGCCTCCATTCTAAAGGAGTTGACTATAGAGCTTGAAAGAGGCAGGAGAGATGACACCCCGACGAGTATCCTGATGCTGGATCTTGACAGATTCAAGGCGGTGAATGACACCTATGGTCATCAGATCGGTGACAAAGTCCTCATAAGATTTTCCAACCTTCTCAATCAGAGCTGCAGGTCGTTCGACAGAATTGGCCGCTACGGAGGTGAGGAATTCCTGATAGTTCTTCCAAGAACCAAGGTGGACGAATCCATCTCAATCGGCAATCGAATCAGGGAGCTGGTCGAGACTCTGGAGATCGACAATGAAATATCAAACCTCAGGATTACCTGCAGTATAGGATCCTGCACGGCTGATAACTCCGAGAAACATCCCTCTGCAATGGTTGCTGCGGCTGATTCAGCTCTATTCCGGGCAAAGAAAGCAGGTAGAAACAGGCTCCTGTCAAGTAACGAGTAAAACCTGGTTGATCCCCTATCCTTTTTTGCCGGATGACCCCGGTACCGTTATGGAAATACCCTCTCTGCATAACGGACATTCTTCACTGTCCCAGCTGACCGCTTCAACACTGAGCAGAGCTCTGTACGGTACTTCGAGCTTCAACTTTCCCGCAGTTCTATCTACGATCAGGCCTACTTGAACAACCTCCGCACCTGCGGAATTAAGGACTTCAATTGATTCCACGATGCTGCCTCCAGTGGTGCAGACATCCTCCACCAGCAGTATCCTGCTGTTCCGTACAATTTCCCTGAAACCTGATCTGATGGACATTTTTGCTGCGCTGTCCCTCTGAAGAAAGGCAAAACTTCTGCCCATATGAAGGGCAGTTGAAAAACCGAACACCACAGCTCCGAATGCCGGGGCGCACACAAGATCGATTTCTTCTCTTATGTCATCCATCTTAGCAGCCATCATCCTGCCGAGTTCATCTACGAATCGTGGTTCCTGAACGATGCGGATCTTTTCAAAATACTGCTTTCCATGTCGTCCGGATGTATATCTGAAATGTCCTTCAAGCAGCGCATCGCAGGATTTCAGTATTTCGATTACTCTTTTTTCACTCAAATTATCCTCCAGCTCTTTTACTTGATCCACAATGGAAACCTGGTTCAAAAGCGATATTAAGAAACAAAGTAAAATATTGTACAATCAGTCATTTCACTTAAAATGACCCGGATGAACTCGATCGTCAACTCGTTTAGATATCCTTGACGATGGACGAATCTGGAACAATTTTCCCCGTATGGTGTTAATAGTATATGAATCGGAGGTGCTTTCTTTATGAACAATGAAAAAAAGACACGTATGGCTGGAAATACACGAATAAAAACGTTCATTATATCCGCTGTTGTTACCGCTGTTATCGTATCAGGATGCTGGAATCCATTCTCTCCCGATACAATTCCGGGTGATGAGATCCAGTACCACAGCCCCGTGGACAGTGCCTGGAAGGCTCTTGAGAACCTTCAGTACGCATATATCAGTCGTGATATTGATCATTACATGGATTGCTTCCGGGATGATTTTGAATTTCATCTTCTGGAGATCGACTGGGATGACTACAATGGAGACGGTCTGATCGATGAGTACTGGGGGCTGGATCTTGAGGAAGAATTTCATATCCTGATGTTCGATAATGTCTTCTCAATAGAACTTACACTTTCTGGAACCTCGCAGAGTCCCTGGACCGGCGATTCCACCGGACTGTCACTTCAGTTGCAGCGCACCTTTGATCTCAAGGTTTATACTAATGATGCTCATTCTGAAGGATACAGGGCTTCAGGTTCAGCTCTTTTCATCTGCCGGGAGGATTCCACAGGTGAATGGTATATCTGGCAGTGGTGGGATGATTCCGACACATAATCCTGATTACAATCTGAAGTGAATCCATTTCTATTATTGCTCAGCAGTCTGCTGATCGCATCAGGTCCCCTTCGTAACGAAGCCTGGTGGGTATTCTTTTCAGACCGAGGACCCGATCTTGAAAGCAGACTTGAGACCAGATCCGCTGAACTGCTGAACTCCCCTTCATACGAAAGGCGGATATCCGTCGGTCTGCTCGAGGCGGATGAGCTCGACCTTGAGCCATGGTACGGTTATGTGGAACAGGTAACTGATGCCGCCGTCTGTCTGGATGTCAGAATCAGGTCAAGATTCCTTAACGCTGTCAGCATAAGTACCGTGGACGGCAATCTTGAAGAAATACTCGCTTTCCCTTTCGTTGATCATGTACGGCCTGTATCCTCAAGCACATTTCGCACACCCGAATTCCGTGATTACACTGATAATTCTGCAGGAGTAACTGCTGCCCAGCTGGCACAGATAAGACTTGATGAGCTTCACGACCGCGGCTGGACCGGGGAAGGAGTTATCTTAGGTGTTCTTGATTCCGGTTTCAACCTGTTTCATGAAGTTTTCTCCGATATTACGGTTCTTCATATGTACGATTTTGTAGATAACGACAGTGATCCATCACAGCAGCCCGGCGATCCTCCGGGTCAGTCGGATCATGGTACCGCGGTTCTATCCATCCTCGGGGGATACGTTGAGGATGCCTTTTGCGGAGGTGTTCCAGAAGCATCGTTCATCCTGGCGAAAACGGAGGATACCAGCGATGAGTATCAGGCTGAAGAGGATTACTGGGTCGGAGGACTTGAATGGATAGAACTGAACGGCGGCGATATTGTCAGCAGCTCTCTGGCCTATATCGACTGGTACACCTATGAGGATCTTGACGGGAATACCGCTGTGACAACCATCGCTGCGGATGCCGCTGCTTCAAGGGGAATGGTCGTTTTCAACGCCATTGGTAATTCGGGACCCGACCCGGGAACTCTTATGGCGCCGTCCGACGGGGATTCGGTGTTTGCTGTTGGAGCCGTTGATAATGGTGCAAATGTCACTCAGTTCTCCTCCAGAGGACCAACTTACGATGGAAGGATAAAACCGGACGCGTGCGCCCTGGGGCAGGATGTCAGTCTTGCATATCAGGGTACATCCGGATACTCCCTGAGTAACGGAACCTCCTTCTCGACACCCCTTGTGTCCTCCGCCGCCGGGGCTCTGCACGGTGCTCATCCGGAGTGGTCCCTGATGGAAATCATGGAGATCCTTCGATCAACATCCTCGCATAGCAGCACTCCTGATAACAACGCTGGATACGGTATCATTAATGCCTATGCGGCTTTGAAATATCATTCTGTAACAGGGTCAGTCAGATCCAGTCTCTCCGGGAAGTATCTGCCGGAATATCCACTTACTCTGAACATTGGCGATTCGATATACATGATCGAGACAAATCAATCGGGATGGTTTGCCTTTTGTCCTGAACAGCTTGGCGCGTATACCATTGGTGATGGAGGGGGAAGCGGTTCTGTCATCCCTTCAGCAGGAATCCTGGAAGCTGAAGGAGTAGAAATTGAGATATTCGTTGATCAGGCTCCAGGTACTGCTGCTCCCTCAGTTTACCCGAATCCTTCGACGGAAGGTATATACATTGGCTTTGATCTTATAAGCGGTCCATTGGACGCTGAGCTTACCATATTTGATCTTACCGGGCAGATGATCTATGAATCGGTAAGAACAGGTATAGGACCCGGTTCGTTCAGAGCGCCACTTCCCGAAGAAGCTTTCTACTGGGATGGGACATGCGGTGATGGCAGTACAGCTGCCTCTGGAGTATATATTGTATCCTTGAGAACCGGCAGTACGTTACATTTAATGAAGTGTTCTCTGGTAAGATAGAATTTCATCAGCCTGAGTTTTCTCTTCATTCATTTATGATTTCACAATCGACAGGAGGAGGAATATGAAAACACCGGCTTTGCTGGTGATGATGATCCTGAACGATCTCCACGGTTGTTTCCCCGGATCCTCATGATCTTACGATCCATAACGGTACTGGCTCTTTTAGCTGTGCTGTGGTTACTGGGTATAATTGACCCGGGAGCCCTGCCGCTGCATTCAAGAGAATTCCAGATATGTGGAGCTGCCGTACTGATCTACCTTTTCTGGAGCGCAGCTGAATCGAAGTACAGGGGAGGGTCTGCCAGCCTTCCCTATACTGTTTTCTATGCCGTTCTGCTTGTAAGTGTGCTCGATAGCTTCCTTCTTGGGCTTACTACATTTGGGTCACCATGGCTTCTCCGCTGGACAGGCCTGATTCTGTTTACTTTCGGATCACTCATGCGTCTGGCAGCATACAGGAAAAGATCCGCTTCACACCTGAGGCTGGGAAGGTATCTTCAGCTTGCCGGTCTGCCTGTTGCCCTTGGCAGTATCGCCGGCACAGTGGTCGCTATGGCGGCTGGTATTCCAGGTTCCATTAATGAGGGGCTTGACCATCTGGATGAAGAAACCAGTATATGAAAGCTCTGCTGCAGCGGGTTTCCAGAGCATCCGTGTCGACGGAAGGCAGTATCGCAGGTGAAATTGGATCCGGGCTGCTTGCCCTTGTAAGCTTCGGCAGATCGGATACTGAAGAGGATCTTGAATGGATGTCAAGGAAGATAACCGGTCTGAGGATATTCCCCGATTCGAACAACAATATGAATCTGTCGGTAAGTGATATCAGCGGAGAGATCCTGATTGTAAGCCAGTTCACCCTGCATGCCGATTCAAGAAAGGGAAGGCGGCCAAGCTTCATGAATGCAGCTCTTCCTGAAAAAGCTGAGCTTCTTTACAGACTCTTTGTCGAGATCGTATCCCACTCGGGACTGGAAGTTCGTTCGGGTGTTTTCGGAGCGGCGATGAAAATAACTCTGGTGAATGACGGTCCGGTAACCATCATGATAGATTCACCCTCAGAACGGATCTGCTAGAATGTGGTGGTATCCCGCGGGCTCTCCCCTTGTACTTGCCAGCAGATCTCCGAGGAGAAGAGCAATACTTGAAATGGCCGGTATACCGTTCGTACAGATCCCTGGAAATGTAAGAGAAATATGGATGGATGGATCACCTGATTCGGTTGTTCAGTACTGGGCAAGGAAGAAAGCGGAGAATGTTCTTTCCTCTATCAGCGGTAAACCTGTACTTGGTGCGGATACTATGGTGGCCCTGGGTGATGAACTCCTTGGGAAACCTCATGATTGCGATCAGGCGGAGGATATGCTTGGCAGGCTTTCAGGAGAATGGCACTCCGTATTCGGGGGAGTCTGTGTGCTGTGGCCGGAACAGGGAATTGATATGCAGGTAGTCGAAGAGACCAGGGTTTTATTCAGAGACCTTGAGGCAGACGAGATAAAGGCCTATGTTTCTACCGGAGAGCCTTTGGATAAAGCAGGTGCATACGGTATACAGGGGTACGGGAGTCTGCTTGTAGAGCGGATTGAAGGGTGCTATTTCAATGTAATGGGTTTACCTGTTTCAAAATTAATCCATGAATTAAGGAACAGGCTTCTGAATGGGGAATGATATGTCTGAAATAGCTTTTTGCGGATTGAACTGTGCTGAATGCCCAGCGTATCTCGCAACCCTCAGCGGCTATGAATATTCCAAAAAGAAGATCGCGCAGGAGTGGTCGAAGATTTACAATGTTGATATCAGCCCCGAAGACATAAACTGCATGGGCTGCAAATCAAGGGAAAATATTCATTTCTCACACTGTTACGAGTGTTCCATCCGCGTCTGTGCGCTGGAGCGAAATATAGAAAGTTGTGCTGAGTGCCCGGAGTTCCCCTGCGTTGATCTGAAGGAGTTATTCGAACTGCTTCCCGACGCAAGCCTGAACCTTGAAAAACTCCTGAATGCCGGGTCCTGACCCCTGAATACCGGTGAAACCGGATTTATTGGCGGAATGTGCGCAAGTTGACAGTTTTTCCTATATTGTCTATCAATTAACCTGTAATGCTTACCTGCATATTGAGGTTAAGTGTTTATGCGGAGAGATGTCCGAGCTGGCCGAAGGAGCACGGTTGGAAACCGTGTAGGGCGTGTATTCGTTCTCGAGGGTTCGAATCCCTCTCTCTCCGCCACCCTGGCTGGTATAGCGGTCAATCAGGCATTAAGGACCGTCAGGGCTGCTGATTATCTGTAAATACCAGCGATACAGGCGAATACAGCATTTCATCAGGGAGGGAAAATGCCCGATACATTTACAGGCGAAACTTACAATACTCTGTGTAACGATGCCGAAGGGTACATAGCAAAGGAATCTCCGGAGCAGGCCAGGGAATTGCTGCAGAAAGCGATCTCTCTGATCGGAACCAGACCAAGGGCCAGGAGTCTTCTTGCAGATACCTGCATGAGCATGGAACTGTGGTCAGAAGCAAGGTCACAGCTTGAGATACTCATAACACTCGATGAGGGGAACACAGCCAATAATTTCAAACTGGCTCAGGTCCTCGAAGAGCTGGGAGAATACCAGCTTGCTCAGGACAATTACAGTGTAGTGCTTGATGATGAACATGACCATCACGGTGCCAATGTGGCCGTTAAGAGAATTGAGATCAGAGCCAAGGACTCCGGGGTCAACCTTGCGGAGATTTTCAATGCTTCTGTTGAGGACGGATCCGGGGAAACCGATAAAGATGACGGCGGAAAAAAATTCAAAGATGGATTGCAGGTATTCCCTGATGTCCCATCGGATGAATTATTCGCTGAATCTGAAGCTGACGAAGAGGACAGTGTGGAGAAACTCCTGAAGAATATCGGGTTATCAGGTGATTCAACGGAGACGGAAGAGAATGATGTTTCAGAGCTGCTTGAGAATATAGGAGTATCCACTTCCCCGATCCTGCAGTCAGAATTTACAGATTCGGAAGACTCTTCAGACCTTCAGGAAGAGACTGATGATATCGAAGTGGAAACGAAGCCTGTTTCAACAACTCTGGATGAAATATTCGGCACATCATCCTCGATCGAGGAAGAAGTGAGTGAAACCGGGTCAGAGACAGAGGAGCCTTTAGAAGAGCATGAAACGGAGCTTTATCCTTCCGATTCTGATAAAACGCTGGAGGCTATTTTCACCACACCTCAATCCGAAGAAGAGACCGAACCGGAGGCTGAAGAACCTGAGGAAGAGGAAACCGAGCCGGAGGTTGAAGAGCCTGAGGAAGAGGAAGCCGAACCGGAGGCTGAAGAGCCTGTTGAAGAGGAGCCCGAACCGGAGGCTGAAGAACCTGTAGAAGAGGAAGCCGAACCGGAGGCTGAAGAACCTGAAGAAGAGGAGCCCGAACCGGAGGCTGAAGAGCCTGAGGAAGGCAAGGAGACGCTTACAGCTGTATTCAAGCAGGATGCGGAATTATCCGTTGATCCATGGTCACCTGAATCGGGACTTCTGACCGTTCATCTGAAATCGGGAGTTGCTCATGTAAAACATCGCATGCTTTCCGTATATCAAAAATCTATAACAGCGGAATTTTCCAGCGAAGAAACTGTAAAACTTTCCGGTGAGGGGGCGTTCGTTCTTAATTGTGGTTCTGAAGAACCCCTGATAATTGAACTGAGAAAGAATATGGTTATTCGGAAAGATGCGATAGTCTTTCATACTGGTACTATTGCTACTGAGTTGCTTGATATTCCGGAAAACGACTCTTTCTACGTGGTCAAAGAGAGTATGCATGAAAAGGTTATCTTCAAAGCAGATCATCCCATGCGAGTCATTCTACTTGGTGGCAACAACAATGTTTATAATGTCAGGGCTTCATCCATTATGGCAACCGATCCTGAGATAACGTTTTCCCATACCGCTCCTCTTGAGGGTTATACTGAGATAACCGGCGCCGGAAAGGTATACCTCATCGAGTGAATTCTTGTAGTACAGTATTTCAAGTGGGGATGTAGCTCAGTTGGAAGAGCGCTGCCTTCGCAAGGCAGAGGTCGGCGGTTCGATCCCGCTCATCTCCACCAGACATTTCAGCATGTATAAAACATGACTATGTATTTTCTACCTCGAATGCCATCCATCACTCTTTAATATTTCCCGAAAGCGGGTATAACTTGCAACCCGGAACCCGGATTGAAATCTCCTGGATGAACCAGCCGGGCCGGCTGATATCCAGAATGGAATCGATTGCCGATGGCTTTCATGGTTCATCAGCTGTTGCCGGCGCTACCGCTGTCGCTGAAAACAGTTCACCGGACTTCAGTTACGCAGAGAAAGCGGTCTCCGTTGTCAGGGATGCATTCGCTGAGGGTGTTGTATACGGTGTGGAGGATGTATTCATGGAAGCTGTTGATGAGATCAATACGTTTGCCCGGGAGGGGGGATGTGATCCACTTTCCATGGCTGCAGCAGCCGTTCTGGGAGATGAAGTATGGGTTTACAGCAGTGGAACCTGTCGAGCCTTTCTATCCGGAATCGATTCAGGCGGGAGGAGTCCGGAAAATATCCTGGACCTTTCCAGTGAGGAAGTGCGATACATAAGATTGAAACCGGGCCAGTCGATAATTCTCCTGACAAGCAGCTTGAGAATGCTTATGGGATCCTCCTCAGTCCAGAAGTACTCTTTGCGCTGCGATAAACCATTATCCTTCTGCCTGTCCGGGATGATAAGTGAAACACGGATAAGGTTCAGAAAAAAGGGCGGGTCCGCTGCAGCAGTAAGATTGTGCACCGATTCAAGAAGGATGAGTCTGCCTGGAAGAAAATACCTGCCATACTTACTTGCCTTTTTAATTGCAGTCGCTTCGGTTGTTCTTACTCTATGCCGCAGCAGCGAGGAAAAGGTTGCTCCCATCAGGACCGATTCAGTTTTCACAGGGGAAGTTGTGATGCCGCTGGAGTGAGATCTGAGGGCAGCCCGCGTATTCCATTTTCGGGCTACCCTCTTCTCTAGTTTACCCTGCGCTTGTATATTAAACTGCCGGCTGTACTAGGCGGGGAGCTAGCGGTGCCCTGTACCCGCAATCCGCTACAGCGGGGCTGAAACATCTGTGCGGCAATGCGCAGCGAGTTTGTATTTATGTAAGTGGTGTTGATGACCAGGACCTGTGCGGCGTCAGCCCGTGAACCCCGTCAGAACCGGAAGGTAGCAGCGGTAAGCGAAGCCTGGCGGGTGATGCAGGCCAACCTGATCTGAGCTGGCTGCAGATTGCGTCTCGTGAGGCTTGTCCAGCAGACATGTACGGCCGGCATTAACCCGGGAACGGAGGCATATTTGAGCTACCTGGTGTTCGCACGAAAATGGCGTCCTCAGTCATTTGAGGAAGTGCTGTCACAGGATCACGTCACTATTACATTGAAGAACGCAATCGATACGGACAGAATAGGCCATGCCTATCTCCTTACCGGCCCGAGGGGTGTTGGAAAGACCACCACAGCAAGAATTTTCGCAAAGGCTCTCAACTGTGAAAAAGGCCCAACTTCAAAACCCTGCCAGAAATGTGATTCCTGCAGGAATATTACGTCCGGTAATCATCTGGACGTCAGAGAAATAGACGGAGCAAGCAACAGGGGTATTGATCAGATAAGGGATCTGAGGGAAAGGGCACGATACGCGACTGCTTCGGGAAAGTATAAAATATACATCATCGATGAAGTCCATATGCTTACAAATGAGGCATTCAATGCTCTTCTGAAAATACTTGAGGAACCGCCTGAATCGGTTGTTTTTATTTTCGCGACAACCCAGCCAAGGAAGGTTCCCGACACAATTCTCAGCCGATGTCAGCGGTTCGATTTCAGGCGCATTCCAGTATCTGATATGTCGAAGTATCTGAAAAAGGAAGCTGCAAGTGAAGGGATTTCTCTGGACGGTGCCGCCCTCAGCCTGATATGCAGGGCGAGCGGAGGGAGCATGCGGGATGCTCTTTCGCTGATGGATCAGCTTGTCAGTTATTCCGGCAATGATATCAACGGCACCGAAGTTGCGAAACTCCTCGGTATGGTTGAATCAGACCTGCTTTATGAAATCACGTCGGGTATCCTTGCTGGGAATACTTCCAGGGCTATCGATCATGTGTCCAATGCCCTTGCAGAGGGATACAGTGTGGATGAACTGCTGGATGCTCTGGTCGTATTCCTTCGGAATCTCCTGCTTGTTGCGACCGGCGCTGAAGATAGCCTCAGTGAAGTTCCTGAATCTGAAAGCAGACTCCTTCTGAAGCTGTCGGAGAACCTCCCGGATATAGCAGTACTCAATATTCTGAGGATACTCAGCAGCGCTACGATTGAGGTCAAACGAAGCAACCTCCCGCGAATAACACTTGAGACAGCAGTAATGACAGCATCGAAACTGTCCAGGGTATTCTCAATAGATGAGCTGCCACCGGTTGCAGAAAAAGCTGTTGAAAGACACAGGCAAACCGGGAATGAAACCTCACCGGAGGAAGAGAAAGAGAGTATGGAAGCGGACTGCAGCCTGGAGGAAAAGGAGCAGTCCCCGGTTAAAGCTTCAGAGAATAACGGAATTATTGAAGACACCGCTGAGTCAGTAGAAGATGCAGAAGAAGATTCGGCAGATGATAAAGACGATGAAGAGAAGGAAAAGGAGACATCCCGAAAAATTCTGGGACTCTTTGATGCCGTCTGATCAGAAATGATTACCGGGAGGATCAATGAATCAGAAACAGTTACAGAAGATGATGGCACAGGCACAGAAAATGCAGGCTGGAGTAATGCAGGCACAGGAAGACCTTGCCGATGCGAGAGTAGAGGGGAAAGCCGCTGACGGACTTGTTAAAGTTGTAGTTACAGGGCAGGGAGAGCTGGTAGAGTTGTCCATATCTCCGGAAGCTGTTGACCCGGACGATATTGAAATACTGGAAGATATGATCCTTGTAGCTGTGAAGAATGCGGTTTCAGCCAGCCGGAAACTCTCCGATGATAGAATGCAGGCGCTTGGGATCCCAGGTATGGGAGGTCTGATGTGAGCTCTGCTCTCTTTGACAGGCTCACAGAACAGTTTCAGAGGCTCCCCGGCATCGGAAGAAAGACCGCAATGAGACTGGCGTTCAGTATTGTTGATAATCGGGAGCTTGCAAGGGATCTTTCCGAAGCGCTTGGATTGGTCTGGCAGAATGTCGGTGAATGTTCAACATGCAGGAATATCACTGAGAATGACATATGTGATATCTGTTCGAACAGCTCCCGTCTTGATTCGATATGTGTAGTTCATAACCCTGCGGATATGAGAGCGATCGAGGATGCTGGACTTTACCGTGGAAAATATTTTGTTCTTCACGGTTTTCTCGCGCCCCTTGATGGTATGGGTCCTGCAGAACTGGGAATTGACAGATTGAAAAATATGATCGACAAGTTCGAGGTTGATGAAGTTATCCTTGCCCTTGACTCAACCGCTGATGGAGAAGCTACGTCTTCTTACATTGCCAGAATTCTGGAAACACGCCGGGTGACGGTTACAAGACTTGCAAGGGGACTTCCTCCTGGAGCCTCAGTTGAATTCGCTGATTCCCTGACGCTGAGCCAGGCCTTTCAGGGACGACAGAAAGTCTGAAAAAGTGCAGTTGAACTGGCCTAATCGTTTGACCATTATCAGAATACTGTTAAGCCCCCTTTTCATGGCCCTTCTGATTGACAACAGGCAGGGATCAAGGATTGCCGCTCTTGCTGTATTTGTCGCAGCCTCATTTACCGACCTTTACGATGGATATCTCGCCAGAAAGTACGGATGGATCACTAACCTTGGTAAATTCCTTGATCCACTTGCTGACAAACTACTTGTAGCCCTTGCGCTGATTGGCCTGAACCAGCTGGATCTTGTCCCAGGCTGGGCTTTATATCTTATTATAGGGAGGGAACTTCTGGTTACTGGCCTCAGGTCGATAGCCGCGTATGCTGGGGTGCTGATTCTCCCATCCCGTATGGGGAAGTACAAAACATCTTCACAGATGCTGTCAATGTTCTGCTATCTGTTGTTCTCCGTAATCGGCAGTACCGGAAGGGCGGATTTTCTTCAGGGCAGCGGCATGGACCTGTCGGTAGGAAGGAATCTTCTGCTGTTCTCCGCTGATGTTCTTCTGCTTGTAGCGGTGACTCTTACCATTGTCTCGGGAGTGGACTACTTCTGGCGTAACGGGTCGGTACTGAAAAGGCTGGGTCTGTGAAGTATCGTGAGCTATCCGCCGGTACAGTTCTAGCTTCGGTTTTCGGTACAGGCTTCATCCCGGTTGCTCCTGGAACTGCCGGCAGCCTGGTTTCAGCTGGATTGTTCCTGGTGCTTCGGCAGACTGCGGTAAATACCTGGGTTCTTTGCGCGTGTTTCCTTGTTCTAGCCTACTGGGGCTGCAGTGCAGGGAGAAAAAAATGGGGAGAGGATCCTTCAAAGGTTGTGATCGATGAATTCGCTGGATGCTGGATAGCATGTATGGCTGTTCCATCAGGTTGGGGAATTCCCGGCATTGCAGCAGCCTTCCTGCTCTTCAGGATTTTTGATATTTTCAAACCCTGGCCTGTTTATGTTTTCGACAGAATGAAATCAGCAGCCGGAATACTCCTCGATGATGTCGTGGCTGGTGTTATGGCTGCGCTTGTTATTCTGCTTGGAAGTGTGATCCATGGGGCTCTCTGAAATGGATCTTGTAAAGCGTATAGGAAACATCATGCTGAAAGCGGAGAAAACTCTCTCAACAGCTGAATCCTGTACCGGTGGAATGGTGGGCATGCTTCTGACTTCTATTCCCGGGTCTTCAGTCTGGTTCGTGGGAGGAGTAACAGCGTATTCAAACAGTGTGAAAACGGGCGTTCTCAATGTTCCCGCCTCCCTGCTTGAAGTGGAGGGTGCTGTCAGTAGAGAAACTGCTGTGGCTATGGCCGCAGGTGTAAGAGAGCTGACAGGAAGTGATTTTTCAATTTCTGTCACCGGAATCGCAGGCCCTGGCGGTGGTTCGGCAGATAAACCTGTAGGTACGGTATGGATGGCTGTTTGCAGTGGTCAGACGGTGTCCGCTGAAATGATCTGGCTCACTGGAGACAGGGATGTGGTCAGAAGGAAGGCGGCTGACTATCTTCTTACAAAGTTATACTGGTTCCTGGAGAAAGAGGTGAAGTGAGGATATTCGCCGCCCTGGAGCTGCCGCCGCGGGTCAGAAGAGAAATTACTGACTGGCAGAAACCGTTGACAGTGCGATATCCCTACCTTAAGTGGGTCAATGAAGACCATTTGCATCTTACACTGCGTTACTTTGGTGATATCCCCGGATCAGTAGTGGGAGAGATATGTAATATTCTTTCACTATGGCATCCACCGTCCCTGGAATTCTCCCTTAACAGTGTCGGTTCGTTCGGAAAAAGAGGGTCACCCTCAGCATTCTGGCTTGGAGGGGATTTCCCCGAAGAGCTTTCCGAAATAGCATTCCAACTTGACCGGATCCCTGACGAAAAGGGCAGAAAAGGCGGAAAGAAGTTCTTCCCTCACCTGACCATTGCAAGACGAAGAAATTCGCTCGAGCTGCCTGAGCTTGATCTTGCGGATGAAATAAGGGGAGTGTTTGAAGAGTCGGCTGTCATCAATAGCAGATTGAACTCCAGCGGTCCTGAGTATTCGTTTATTAAAAGATACGATTTACATTAAGTGAAAGGTTGATTCAATGGCAGAAAAGAAAATCAGTTCCACCGAGAAGGATAAGGCGCTGAAGGCGGCTTTCCATCAGATTCAGAAACAGTTCGGTCAGGGAGCCCTGATGAGACTTGGAGAAAATACTCATATGAAGGTGGCGATAATACCCACCGGCTCAATTGCGCTCGATGCCGCTCTTGGCATAGGAGGCATTCCAAGGGGAAGGGTTACTGAGATATATGGAGCCGAGGCATCGGGAAAGACAACGCTGGCGCTGCACATTATCGCCAGTGCCCAGAAACTGGGTGGGGAGGTTGCTTTTATTGATGCCGAACATGCACTCGACCCCATCTATTCGGAGAAACTGGGAGTGAATATCGACGATCTCCTGGTATCCCAGCCATCCAACGGGGAGCAGGCCCTTGAGATAACGGAAATGCTTGTCAGGAGCAATGCTGTTGATGTTATCGTGATTGACTCGGTAGCAGCCCTCGTCCCAAGGGCCGAAATAGAAGGTGAAATGGGTGACAGTCATGTCGGTCTTCATGCACGTCTGATGTCCCAGGCTCTAAGAAAGCTCACAGGCGTTGTTTCGCAATCCAAATGCGCCGTAGTGTTCATTAACCAGATCCGGATGAAGATCGGGGTTATGTTTGGCAACCCCGAGACCACAACAGGGGGAAGAGCCCTGAAGTTCTACAGCAGTGTTCGGCTCGATGTGCGGAGAATTGCTTCAATTAAGGAGGGGGAAGAAGTTGTCGGAAGCCGGACAAGAATTAAAATTGTTAAAAACAAGCTGGCTCCTCCCTTCAGAAAGGTCGAATGCGATATTCTTCACGGTTACGGAATTTCTCACGAGGGTGAACTTATAGATCTCGGACTTGATAACGAACTTATTTCTCGTCGGGGCACCTGGTATTCGATGGGGGATACACAGCTGGGCCAGGGCAGGGAAAAGAGCAGGAAGTTCCTTGCGGATAATCCAGAGATAGCCGATGCGCTTGAAGCTCAGATCAGGCAAATACTTGCCATACCCGCATGGGACGATACGCCTGAAGAGAAGCAGGAGGATAAGGAATAGCTGAACTTCCCGTTGAGGAGATCAGCAGTGTCAGAAAAGGGTGGTGCCTTGTAATCACAGCTGAAGGCTGCTGGATGCTTCCAGTGAAGAGCATCACCGCAATGGAACTGCATACCGGCTCAATTGTGGATACCGTTGAAATCGAAGAAACAGCTTTCTCGGAGCAGATATCTGCAGCTCGCATAGATGCGGAGAAATTCCTTTCCCGGTCCGAACATACGATGCATCAGCTCCGGTCTTACCTTATCAGAAGAAAATACCTCGAAAGGGTAGCCGATGATCTGCTCCTATGGGCTGAGCGTTGCTCCCTGGTAGATGACAGGCGGTACGCTTCAGTTTTCATCCGCAGTCATTCCCGAAATTCCCCTATGGGAAATTTCAGGATAAGAATGGAGCTGAGGAAGCGGGGCATTCCCGACAGTATCACGGATGAAGCTCTCTCCGAGCGTGATGAGGTTGATCTTTATCGAACCCTTGTGAAGACCGTAAATAACAAATACGGTTATCTTGAAAGGCAAACAGGACTGCGAAGGGCAACGGGGTATCTGCAGAGGAGGGGTTTTCAGCACGACCTGATCAGCAGGGTCATAGACGATGCTTTTCGGAATTCGGAGGAAAAGTCAGATTGAAGAACAGGTGGTATCATTTCTTCTGGACTGAACTGGGCAGAAGAATAATCGGAGTAGAAACAGCCCTGCCCGAATATCTTCCTGATGCAATGGCGGATGTTCTGCGCGATGAATCGCCTGGTTCGGGAGAGTGTCAACTTCGGCTGGACTCTAAATTGTCTCCACGGAAATCCAGGAATATTTATGGTTATACGTGGGAGATTCTGCGCATTCACGGATTCAGCCGTTCACTAAGACTGACGCCATGGCCTGGAATTACAATGTTGATCCCTTTTTATAAAGAAGGCATCGGGGTGATCCCCCAGTCATTTTCCAGAAGAATACCCGCAGAGAGAAGAGCTATGTCTCTTGTGGGAAGATCGGCTGCAGCCCTTAAAATGGGCTACAACCTCTGGGTCGTTCCTGCTGACTGGAACGATGACATTCTTGCTGTTTTTACCAGCGGAGGAGTGAAAGCCTGTTCTCTGGACAATCTGGCAGATGTGTGCAGGAAGGGTTTCTCGTGAAAATCCTCGTAACATGTATGCTGATCCTGCTTCTGCCTGTAGCGGCACAGGATGCAGGTATTCCAGAAGGTGACGATGAACCGGGAAACCGCAATGACCGAAGCGGTGACAGCCCCATAACCGATATTCTGTTCATTCAGTACAGAGGAGCACTCAGAGACCTGCTTGGAAGAAAGTGCGTATATTATCCCAGCTGCTCCCACTTCGCTCAGGAGGCTATTGCATTGCGGGGTCCTGTTCTCGGCCTCATGATGGCCCTTGAAAGATGGACCAGGTGCACTTCAGCAGCCTTCAATCATGGGGACTACAGGATTATGGAAGAGAATATACTCTCGGATCCGGTGAAACCTGGAAAGGAAGTGATATGCTGGGGACGATTCTTGCTGCCGTTCTGACCGTATTTCCAGGTATTGATGCTGATGAAGGTTTTGCCGATTACCTGTACTGTCAGGGCGAATACGGTTTGGCATCTCAGGAATATCTCAGGATTATTTACGCCCATGATGAAGATACACTTGCCTGCCCCCTGGCCTCCCTTCGTCTTGCCAGATGCTGGCAGGAGCTGGGACGCAGGGAAGATGCTTACTCTCTTTATACATTTCTTCACATGAATCTGTCCGATCCTGAACTCAGGGCCGGTGCGCTTATGGGCGCCGGGTCGGTACTTGAAGAATCCGGTTATTTCAATAATGCAAGAGAGCTGTATACAGATGCTGCTGTTGCATCAGAAGATACTGAAGTAATAGCGCGAGCCGGTATAATGGCGAGTCTTATGAATGCCCGAATGGGTAACTGGGAGATCTCCGCCGAAGAACTCAGAATGATATCCTCCACCGGAGGCCCCTTCTCCGGAATCACCGCCAGCCTTGCTGAAAAAGTTGCCGACGGACAGAACCTTCCCTATCGCAGCCCGTTGTGGTGTGGTATTTCCAGTGCTCTTCTCCCAGGTTCAGGGCAGATGATCTGCGGTCATTTTACCGATGGGGTAATAGCTTTCGGTATAAATGGAACGTTGGCCTGGCTCTTCTACAAATCTCTGCAGGAGAATAATACAACTACTTCAGTGCTGCTCGGATGGCTGGGTATATCCTTTTACGGAGGCAATATTTACGGCGGCTCAAGGGCTGCTGTGACGTACAATTCCGCCAGAAGACGGGAACTGCTGGAAGAGGTTACCGGGATACTGGAGGACCAGCAACGGTTCCAACCTTGACTTTCTACTGAAATTCTAACAGTTTAGCGGTTCCCCCAAGTATTCTCATGATAGATAATCCCCGAAGCGTTGCGGGGATTGTCAAATGCTGAGAGAAACGGGTTAGTGCAGCTTTGATCTGAATTGAGCTGTCTTGTTAAATAGTTGTATTCCAGATATATCCATCTCACGGGTTACTGGAATGTTAAAGCATGATTCGTAGCGGAGGTTTTAGAAAAGTGAAGACTTATACGGCCAAAACCGGAGAAATAGAGAGGAAATGGTGGCAGATCGATGCCTCCGGATATTCTCCCGGCAGACTGGCATCCAGGATCGCTATGATCCTTCAGGGCAAAAACAAGCCGGTTTATACACCTCATATAGATACTGGTGATTTTGTCGTGGTTACAAACGTTGAGAAGATGAATTTTACTGGCAGAAAGCTTGAGCAGAAGGAGTATGGACGCCATACGGGATATCCTGGTGGAAGAAAGACTACAAGCATGAAGGTGATGCTGGAAAAGCATCCTGACAGGATTCTGAGAAAAGCCGTTCGGGGCATGATGCCCAGAAACAGAATAGCTCGAAAACAGATCAAGAAGCTGAAAATTTTCGCTGGAAGCGAACATACGCATGCAGCACAGAACCCACAGGTTCTGGAAGTCTAGCGGTCAAGGTGGTGAGATGAAACAGCATATAGGTGTTGGAAGACGAAAGAGAGCTACAGCAAGGTGTTATCTGAAACCCGGAAAGGGCCATATCCGGGTAAATCATAAAGATCCAAAAGAATATTTCTGTGATCTATGGCAGTTGGAGCATGCCCTTGAACCCCTGGAGACCGCCGGAGTTTCAAAGGACTTCGACGTTACAGTCAATGTTCGCGGTGGAGGGATAACAGGACAGGCTGGAGCAATCAGACTTGGAATAGCAAGAGCTCTGGTGGAAATAAATCCCGATTTCAGACCAGCCCTGAAGGCAGAAGGTATGCTCAGGCGTGATCCTAGGATCGTTGAAAGAAAAAAATACGGACAGCCCAAGGCAAGAAAAAGATTCCAGTTCTCCAAGAGATAAAATAACTGCGCACTTCTGAACGTTGTGCGCCTAATACGCACGGCCGGTGGTGATGACCTCGGTGTTTCCATCTGAAAAGTGGAAATTGGTTCGATCAAACCGGCTGGAGGAAAACCGAAAGGAACAATCCATGAAAATACCTTCCATGAAGGAAATGCTTGAGGCCGGAATACACTTCGGTCACCAGAAGAGCCGATGGAACCCGAAGATGAAAAGTTTTATCTTTATGGCTCGTAACGGTATACATATCATTGATCTTAAGAAATCACGCGTACTGCTTGAAGATGCCGCAAACCTGGTCGCGAAGACCGTCGCTTCGGGGAAAAGCGTTCTGTTTGTAGCCACGAAAAAGCAGGGGAGAGAGTGCCTTAAGGAGCATGCCATCAGATGCGGTCAGTTCTATGTGACCGAGCGCTGGATGGGCGGAATGCTGACGAACTTCAGTACGATCTCAAAGGGTATACAGACACTGGTCGAGCTTGAAAAAGCTGAGAAGGATGGATACCCGACGAGCCTTACTAAAAAGGAAATTCTCAGAAAGAAAAGGCACAGAGAAAAGCTTGAGAAGGATCTCACGGGTATTCGTAACATGAAAAAACTCCCGGGAGTAATAATTGTTGTTGATATCAAGAAGGAACAGATAGCTGTCAGAGAAGCAAGAAAATTAAAAATACCCTGTGTAGGCATAGTAGATACGAACTGCGATCCGACTGAAGTCGATTATCCGGTCCCCGGCAACGACGATGCCATAAAATCCATATCCATGATCGTGGGAACCCTGGCGGATTACGCGCTCCTGGGTGCTGAAGGCTCTACTTCTGAAGCTGCGGATGCTCTGGCCCTCGAAGAGATGACCAGGGAACCAGCGGTGGAGAAGCCGAAGGAGGCTGCGCCGGAGGCAGTAAGTGATGATGCCCTCAAAGAGGGTGAAGAAGAGCCGAAGGTAAAGAAAACTACAAAACCGAAAACCACACCGAAAGCTTCAGAGAAGACCACTGAGAAGAAAACAGTTGAGAAGAAGCCAGCTGAGAAGAAGCCAGCTGAGAAGAAGACAGCTGAGAAGAAGACAACTGCGAAGAAGCCAGCTGTGAAGAAGCCTGCTGTGAAGAAGCCAGCTGTGAAGAAAACAGCTGAGAAGAAGACCCCTGAGAAGAAGCCCCCTGAGAAGAAACCAGCTGAGAAGAAGACCCCTGTGAAGAAAACAGCTGAGAAGAAGACGGCTGAAAAGAAGCCAACTGTGAAGAAAACAGCTGAGAAGAAAACAACTAAAAAAGCTGCAGACAAGAAAGCCGCTGAGAATACCGCTTCGGACAGCCCTGTTGAAAACGTGAAAAGTTCTGAAGAGGGAAAGGATTCAGGTGAATGATGGCTGTTAACATTGATGATCTGAAGCAGCTAAGAAAAGCCACCGGAGCAGGCATGCTGGACTGCAAGAAAGCACTTGAAGATAGTGGTGGCGATATGCAGAAATCCATTACGATCCTGCGCGAAAAGGGTATTAAAGTAGCATCAAAGAAAGCATCGAGAGATGCTGATGAGGGTCTTGTAGTATCGTATATCCATCCCCCGGGTAAGCTGGGAGTTCTTGTTGAAGTGAACTGTGAAACGGATTTCGTAGCTAAGACAGAGGATTTCCAGAAATTCGTGAAGCAGGTTGCCATGCATATTGCAGCTTACCCACCGATTGTCGTATCCCGCGAAGATCTGCCGGAGGAAACAATCGAAAATGAGAAGAAAATACTCAGTACTCAGCTTGAAGACTCGGGCAAACCGGCTGAAATAATCGAGAAAATAGTAGATGGCCGGTTGAGTAAATTCTATGCAGAATCATGTCTGCTCGACCAGGAATGGTCGGACGACCCGGATGTAGGAACCGTGAAGGACGCGCTTACAGACCTTATAGGAAAGCTCCGTGAGAACATTGTAATCCGTAGATTTTCAAGGTTTTCAATAGGTAATTGATGAAAGAGGATGACCAGACTGCTCGCCCGCGGGTACTTCTCAAGCTAAGCGGAGAGGTCCTTGCCGGTGAAGCTGGTCGAGGAATAGATCCTGAGTTTACAGATGAACTTGCAGGTGCCGTTCTGGCGCTGGCTGCCATCGGCTGCAGTGTCGGAGTTGTTACGGGCGGTGGCAACTTCATCAGGGGAAGGGATCTGATATCAGCTGATCGTATCACCGGAGACCAGATGGGAATGCTGGCAACACTCATTAACGGTCTGGCTTTCAGAGATGCGATAAGGAAGCGCGGCGGCAGAGCTGTTGTGCTTTCATCCATACCTGTAGAAGGTATTTTCGAAACGTTCTCCCCGGAGAAAGCCGGTGAATACCTCAACAGGGGATATGTAGTCATATATTCCGGTGGAACAGGTAATCCGTGTCTTACTACGGACACCGCCGCTGCTCTCAGAGCAGTGCAGACAGGATGTTCCATCCTGCTCAAGGGTCCCAAGGTTGATGGTGTATACGATTCTGACCCTGCGCAAAATCCAGAAGCTGAACGATTTACGACACTTACATATGACGATGTACTCAGACTTGATCTGAAAGTGATGGATGCTGCCGCTGTTGCCATTTGCCGAGATGCAGCACTTCCTATTAGTGTTTTCGACATATTGGATCCTGAAAATATTGCAAGGATATTCAAAGAGCCTTCAATCGGAAGCCTGATAGGGGGAACAAGCCATGGTTGATCAGATCATCAAGGAGCAGAAGAGCAGAATGAACAAGGCGGTGGAGAACACCGCCAGGGAAATGGCTGTAATAAGGACCGGCAAGGCAAGTCCTGCTCTTCTGGACAATATACGCGTCGAGTGCTGGGGGGGGCTGCATCCGATAAAACAGGTGGCCGGGATATCGGCACCGGAGCCCCGGCTTATCGTAATACAACCCTTCGATCCATCGACATCGGATGCCATTGTTCGCGCTGTACAGAAATCGGATCTTGGTCTCAGAGCTTCCGCAGACGGACCTGTAGTGAGAATACCTGTTCCAAAGCTGTCCGATGAGCGAAGAAGGGAACTCAGCCGTCATGTCAAGAAACTTGCTGAAGCAGGAAGAACCGCGATAAGGAATATCAGAAGAAGCGGCAACGATGAACTGCACAAGTCCAGCAAAGCCGGTGAAATCACTGAGGACGAGGAGTACAAAGCCCTCAGTGATATCCAGAATGCCGCAGACGAGGCTATCACCGAAATCGACACTTACCTTGAATCAAAAGAAACTGAAATTCTAGAGGTCTGACTGTCTTGGTTGTTGATAAATTTCTAACCCATGTGGGGATCATCATGGATGGGAATGGTCGCTGGGCAAGGTCTCACGGTCTGCAGCGGATAGAGGGACACAAAGCTGCGGAGAAAGCCATTCACGATGCCGTTGAATATTGCGGTGAAATGGGAGTTGAATACCTGACCCTCTACGCCTTTTCAACCGAAAACTGGAAGAGGCCGAAGGCTGAAGTCATTTTCATAATGACCCTTCTGAAAAGCTTCATAAAACGTAACATCGACGATCTCGACCGAAACCGGGTCAGGATCAGAGCTTCAGGCCGGATTGATGATCTGCCCTCTGGACCGCTTTCTGAACTGCGGAATGCAATGACACGAACCGGCTCCAACAAGGGTCTTAACCTGATTCTTGCCCTGAGTTACGGGGGCAGAGCGGAGATAACTGACGCGATGAGAACGATCGCCGGGGATATCGAAACAGGACGGATTCAAACCTCCGACATTACCGAAGAATCTATTTCATCCCGCATGTATCTACCGGACGTACCCGACCCTGATATCATTATACGCACGAGTGGTGAACAGAGACTGTCAAATTTTCTGCTGTGGGAATCTGCCTACTCCGAGCTGTACTTTACCGATGTTCTCTGGCCTGATTTCAGAAGGGAACATCTTGAGGAGGCATTCGAGGATTACAGATTGAGACGAAGACGGTTCGGCGATATAGATTCCGGCCGATGAGATCCTTTCATTCCCTCGCAAGCAGAGTTGCTGTAGCTGTTCCTGGTATCGGGTTGTTCG
>JAUWSL010000069.1 GCA_030610085.1 Candidatus Aegiribacteria sp. | reverse complement strand
CGGTTGCTGTTTTTCTCGCAGAAGGAAGCAGGGAAAATCTGATTCCCGATTCTGTAAAGGTAGCGGCAACAGCCGGGTACGATGCGGAAATCGACCCCGAAGGCATCGTTCTCAAGATCAGTAAACCTGCCGTAATCGGTGCCCTCAATACTCAAGATAACATCTCGAGGGGAGCTGTTCCTAACTCCATTATCAGCAGGAAGCCCATCAACATCAAACAAGTGGAAGAAGACATACGATACGTTGAGAATCTTGCAGGAATCAGAAGTGAGCTTGCTGTTCCCATGATCGTCCAGGACAGAGTTGTGGGAGCTATTGATATACAGAGTCCAGTACCGGCCAGATTCACTTCCGAATCGAAAAAAACCATCACTGCCCTCGCTAATCATGCAGCAACAGCGGTGGAAAATGCGATGCTTCATTCGAGGATACTCGGTTTCGCAAGAAAGGATAAACTCACCGGGCTTGGTAATCTCCGTTTCTTCGAAGAAAAGCTTGAGGAGGAGTTCATGAGAACGGACAGGTCGAATTTCCCCTTCTCACTTATCATGATGGATATTGATGATTTCAAGAACTACAACGATTCCTGGGGTCATCTCATGGGAAACACGCTGCTGAAAACCGTAGTGAAGGCTATGAACAGTGCAATAAGGGAAGTGGATGTTCTCATAAGGTACGGCGGAGAGGAATTCGTCTGCATTCTCCCCTTCACGGGTGAGCAGGAAGCCTCGGAAATAGCTGAAAGGATACGTAAGAGAGTTGTCGAATCATCGTACGTGATCCCGCATTCGGAGCAGCAGCCCCTGGGCAAAGTCAGTATAAGCCTTGGTGTATCCACTTACATCACGGATGTAAGAGACCGCAACCTGCTGCTTAAGTACGCTGATCAGAGAATGTACATGGCCAAGCGAGCAGGGAAGAATAAGGTATTGGCTCCTGCACTCGGAAATTGTCAGTTTGCCGGCTGAGATCAAACCTCATTTACCCGGCCCGCATATACAGCTCTGCAGTAATGTTCTGCAGTTTACGCAGGTTATTCTCCGATGCACTGGAAATGACCGGGAGGTTACATGTCCTTCGATGTAGTACTCAGGTCCGGTTTTAAGGATTACGATAGAACAGAACTGATCGACAGCCTCGGCAAAATGATCGATCTGACAGGCGGCTGGCCGGAATCAATCGTACCTGGCGCAAGGGTTTTGCTCAAGGTTAATATGCTGTCCGCGAAAGCCCCCGACAGGGCGATAACTACACATCCTGAACTTGTAGCAGCGATGGCAGTACTTCTTAAAGGGGAAGGCTGCAGTGTAACGATCGGTGACAGTCCAGGAGGGGCAGTGAAGGGTATTGAAAGGTACTGGAATAACTGCGGTTTTTCAGCTGTTGCGAGTGAATTGGGAATTGAGCTTATCAATTTCGAACGGGCCGGTTCGATGAAGGTCACCCTGGATAACCGCACCTACTTTATCGCGACACCGGTGATCGATGCCGATGTGCTTATAAATATGTGCAAATTCAAGACCCATGGTCTATGCAGGCTGACCAATGCGGTAAAGAATGCCTTTGGAGCTGTCCCCGGGCTTGGAAAAGCAATTCATCACTGTAATGCCGTTAAGCCTGCTGATTTCGCGGAAATCCTTGTTGATATCTACACGCTGGTCAATTTTGATCTGCATGTAATGGATGCGATACTGGCCATGGATGGAAAGGGTCCCAGTACCGATGGAACACCGAGATGGGATGGTATTCTGGGCCTTGCCCGTGACGGTGTATGTCTTGATGTTGTAATGACCGGTCGGGCCGGTCTGGATCCACACAGACTGCATACTAACAGAGTCGCTCTTGAGAGAGGACTGGGACTGGATCCGGAGAAAATAAAGGTCAGCGGCATAGAGGATTGTGCTCTTGAGGATTTCCGAATTCCCGGCGAGGCTTTCTATAACCTTCTGCCTTCATTTCTGGGAGGGATTGCAAAATATTTCCTCAAGAAACCTCCTGAAGCCATGGATAATTGTATAGGGTGCGGAGTATGCGCAGATGGATGTCCGGTTGATGCCATAACGATCAGAAACGGAAAGGCCGTGATGAACCGGAAAAAATGCATAATGTGTCTCTGCTGCCATGAACTCTGTCCGGAGCATGCTGTAAAGGTTCACGTTCCGCTTGGCAGGGGCTGAAATGGGATCAGAAAGAAAACTGACACTGCTTCATAGAATTGAATATGCCGTCGTGCGTACAATGATCTTTTTCGCAGGTCTTCTGCCTTTAAGATACGCTCTTTCACTCGGGGCTTTTCTGGGCTGGGCAGCCTGGAGCATTTTCGGGATCCGGAAAAAGATCGTGATGATGAACCTGCGGCAGGCCTTCCCGGACAGGACAATGAGGGAGCGCGGCAGAATCGGGCTTCATTCATATATGAACTCGGGCCGGTTCATGCTGGAGTTCGCCAGACAGGAGAGAATGGGTGAAGACTACATCGGCAAACATATAACCGTTGAGGATTCCGCAGCCCTGGATTCTCTTAAAGGCTTGAACGGAGCGATAATCATTACGGGGCATTTCGGGAACTGGGAACTTTTTGGTATTGTTAACAGGTATAAGTTGGGAGATGTAGCCTTTCTTGTAGGCAGGCAGAGCAACAAACTTGTGGATGGATATATAAATGGAATGAGATCCATCCACGGAATAGAGCTCTATAACAGAAAGTCAGCAGTTAAAGGGGTCCTGAAATCGATGAGAAGGGGCGGATACGTCTGCTGGCTCTCCGACCAGGATGCGGGTGACAGCGGAGTTGTCGTTGAATTTTTCGGTCATCCCGCATCAACTCCAAGGGGGGCTGCGGCATTTTCCGTGAAACTGGGAGTACCTGTAGTACCGGCGTTACTTGTCAGAAAAGGAAAAGGTCCGGATCACAGGTTAGTTATTGGAAAGCCGGTGTACCCCGACCGGAGCCTGTCACAGGAGGAAGCCGAAAAAGAAGTTACACAGAATTACACCAGTCAGCTTGAGAATATGATATTCAGATATCCCGAGCTATACTGGTGGGCGCACAGAAGGTGGAAAACGACTGGATTGTACGGTGTCAGAAAACCGAAATCAACTTGAATGACCACCTTAGAGAGAAATGAAAATGAAAAGTAAAGTAGCTGTACTGAAAACATCGCCGGATACCGTTCTTGAAGATTATCGCAGATTACTCAAGAGTATAGACTATCTGGATTATCTGGACAGGAGCAGGAACGTCCTGCTGAAGATCAACGTATCTTGGCACCACTGGTATCCCGCCTGTTCAACAACGCCCTGGCAGCTCGATGGCGTTATCCGGACACTCCTCGATGATGGTTTCAGCAGGGAGCAGCTCGTTTCCACTCACAACAGAACTGTGGTGGTCAGTGACAAAAGAGGTGAAAAGGGCAACCATCTGAAACAGGTTGATGAGGGTCTCCACGGTATTCAGAAGATAAGATTGTACGAAAAGCCTGTTAAATGGGTTGAGTTCAAACCGAAAAAACCGTTCAGGGTACTCGGAAAGATATTCCCTGACGGCGTTAAAGTACCCGATGCTCTGATAGGACAGAACATTATCCATCTTCCCACAGTAAAAACCCACGTATTTACAACGATCACTGGAGCCATGAAGAACGCCTTCGGAGGTCTGCTCAGCGAGCGCAGACACTGGACCCACAGCGTTATACACGAGACACTTGTTGATCTTCTGAGGATCCAGAAGGAGATTCACCCCGGCATTCTGGCGGTTATGGATGGAACATTCGCCGGGGAAGGCCCGGGGCCCAGGGCCATGATACCACATGTGAAGAACTACATTCTTGCCTCTGCCGATCAGGTTGCGATTGACGCGATAAGCGCGAAAATGCAGGGATTCGATCCGATGAAACTGGATTTCATAAGGCTTGCCCATGAAGAAGGACTGGGTACGGGGGACCCGGTGGATATTGAAGTTGTCGGTGAGGACATTTCTGATGTGAATTTCCATTTCGTGCAGACGGAAACCTTTGCGAGCAAGGGACAGAAGATGATCTATCATGGCTGGCTGAAACCCATGGAGAATTTCCTGCTCAGAACTCCTATCGTACCGTGGGCCTATTTTGCCAGCAGGCTCTATCATGACGTATTCTGGCTCAATCTTGTCGGAAAGAAGCGGATCAGGGAAGCCCTCGATACAGGCTGGGGAAGGCTGTTCAGACAGTACGGATCTGTTGAGACGATCCCCCGCATCATGAAAGAGCAGGATGGGATAGAATAGATGCCAGTCACTCAGGCTGTTCTTGGTTGCGGAAGATGGGGTAGTTTCCATCTATGGTACGGATCAAAGGTTGGAAACTCCGTGACAGGCTGGGAACCCGAAGGGATCCCTGAATTTTCTCAGCTCCGGGAAACAAGACAGAACAGATACCTTAAATTACAGCCGGATATACGGCTGACCAGTGATTTAGAAGAAGTGTCCGGTTCCGATATGATCATTGTAACTGTTCCCGCGCAGAAATTCAGGGGTTTATGTGGAGAACTCAGGCAGATTGATATTTCGGCAGCCGACCTGATACTCTGCATGAAGGGTATAGAAAAGGATACCGGATCGAGACTCACTGAAATATCGCGCGAGGAGGGTCTGGAACCCCGGAGCCTTTCGGTCTGGGTAGGTCCTGGACATCCACAGCAATTTGTTGCGGGAGTCCCCAGCTGTATGATAATCGCATCTGAAAATGAGAGTGATTCGGTACGAATTTCAAAACTTTTGAGCAGTGATCTGATACGTTTCTACTGGTCCCGTGATGTCATCGGCTGTGAAGTTGGAGCTGCAGCGAAGAACGTTATCGGGATCGCGGCAGGAATACTTGACGGGATGAACCATTCCGGGCTCAAAGGAGCACTCATGGCAAGGGCCCCCCAGGAGGTTGCAAGACTGGTAACCGCAATGGGCGGTGACTGGAGAAGCGTATACGGACTCTCTCACCTTGGTGATTACGAGGCGACTCTCTTCTCTCCATTCAGCCATAACAGAATGTACGGAGAAGCCGTAGCGAAGGGAGCAGCGATAGAAAGTCTTCAGCTTGCAGAGGGTGTCGATACAGCGGAAGCGATTATGATGCTCGCTGATAAGTACAATGTTGAGATGCCGATAACCAGTACTGTACGCAGGATTATTAACAATGAGATCCCGACTGAAAAAGCTATCGGAGATCTGTTTGCAAGACCGGAGAAGGAAGAATTCACCGACAATTTCTGATCTGGAAAGGATCAACCTGAAGAAGACAACCTACCTTGATAATCTTACAGTCCTGCCTCTGATCGAAGAGGCCGGTGGAGCCGTTTCGGAAGCTCTGCGGCAGGGTTACGGGCATCCTCGAAGCACAAATCTCCCGGGTAGACGGGCACAGAAAGCTCTTGAAGATCTGAAGGAACGTACAGCCAGTATTTTTGGCGGATCACAAGTTATGTTCTGCAGCGACGGAGGTGCGGCCAGCGGACTCTCCATTCTGTCCACCGGACGGCTGGCAAGGGAGGCTGGCCGAGGGCACATCGCAGCTTCTCCGGTTGAGAAATCCAGCGTTGTGACAGCACTGAAAATTCTCAGAAACGAGGGGTCAACCGTCAGCGTTCTTGATATTGACGATTCCGGCAGGATAATCCCCGAATCACTCGCAGAAGCCGTATCTGATGAAACCGGACTGGTCACATGCGCCTGGGTCAACGGAATCTCCGGAATCATTCAACCGATACGGGAACTGTCAAAGACAGCCAGTTCCGCTGGAGCCTGGTTCCATACGGATGCAAGCGATGCGGCAGGAAGAATTGAAATCGATATATCAAGTACTGATATTGACCTTATCACAGTGTGCTCCCTCAAGATAGGTGGCCCACCAGGGGCAGCGGCGGTAATAATGTCGGATGCGGACCCCTGGCTTATGAGTGCCGCACCGGAATTCTCATCCATGGTCAACATACCCGGAATATCCGGTATGGTGGCTGCAATGGGTATTATGAGGACCGGCATAGAACCACGTACACGTATAGTCAATAAGCTCAGAAGAAATCTTCTCGAAGGGCTTGACTCGTTCAATGTCAGGTACTCTATCATTGGAGGCGGTCTTGAACATATTCTGCCGGGAACCGCACTGCTGAATATCAGCGGGGCACCGGAGAAACTTCATCTTAAACTGGAAAAGGAGAGTATTATCCTCCCGTCTCATAACTCCACCGACCGATTATCCTACCTTGATAGATCGGGGCATGATATTTCAGATCCTGATAAGTATCTTGGTTTCTCCATGGATACGCGTAACACAGCTGTTGATGTCGAACATTTTGTGAGATCCTTTTCGAAAATTTCCCGAACGGTGAAGGGTGTCAGTAATGAGAATTAACAATATCCTTCTGCTGGCTCTGGTTTTCATTGCGGTCGAAGGCACTTTTGCAGAGGATCAGGTGTGCTACAGCCGATACTTCTGGGTGGTCAGAGATGGCCTTGAGAGCCCCGAATCCATCGATTTACTGGTAGACAGGGCGGCTGAGGCGGGAGCAAATGGAATAATCGTTCAGGTAGCCGGAAGAGCCGAAGCATACTACAGATCATCCATCCTGCCTGCAGCCAACTTTCAGGATGGTTTTGATCCCCTTGCATATACGATCGCAACAGCCAGACCCAGGGGAATGGAGGTCCATGCCTGGATAAACGCCTTCCTTGTCTGGTCCGCGCCCTACCCGCCGAATGACTCGACACATATCTGGTACACCCATCCCCAATGGTTCATGGCTGACAGGTACGGCCGCTCAACAAGGGAGTATACACGGGATGAATGCGATCGGAACGGGCTGGTCGGGGCGACAATTTCACCAGCTTTGCCTGAAGTCAGGGAATTTCTTGCTGATGTTGCCTCGGAGATAGCGATGAACTATAACGTGGACGGGATTCATCTTGATTACATAAGGTATCCCAACCCCTCCTTCGGATTTGAATCACAATCAACTGGAGCGTTCTTCCTGAAAACCGGGCTTGATCCCATGGACATGTTCAGGAGACAGCATGGAAACGATGAGCTCGCGGACATGTGGTCCCTCTGGAAAATCGATCAGGTAACCCGGACTGTAGAGACGGTAAGGTCGGTTCTCAGGAGCGAGGCTCCCGGAGTACTGCTATCATGCGCTGTAATGGCCGATCCACACGAAGCAAGATCGCATTACTCCTGTGACTGGAGGTCCTGGCTGGAAACCGGTCTGGTTGATTTCGTGTGTACGATGGCTTATACGACCAATACACAGAAAGCCAGGGAACTGGCAATACTCGGAGCAGCTGTGTGCCCTGAGAAAGTCATTCATGGTATAGGTATATACAATCAGTCGATGTCCAGCGCGTTCACAGGCGCTTCGGAAGCACTGATCAGAGGCTGCAAAGGCGTATGTGTCTTCAGTCTTAATTCGATGTCTTCGGGCAGCACCTGGATGATGAGAGATTTCTGGGGAGAACAGGGCAGTCCTGATTTTCCGATGGATTCAGCTGTCTTTCAACGTGTTTATACTGGAAGCGGCAGACCATGAGGCTTGGTGTTCTGGCCAGTGGAAGCCGGGGGAATGCCCTCGTGATCGAACATGACGGCTGCATGGTGTTCATCGATGCGGGGCTGAGCGGGAAGAAACATACTGAAAGACTTCATGAAGCGGGATTCGGTGATATCTTTCCCGAGGCTCTTTTCATAAGTCATGAACACTCTGATCATGTCAAGGGTGCCGGTGTGCTGGCCCGAAAATGGAATATTCCAGTATACGGTTCCAGGGGCACGCTGAACGCCTCCAGAACAAGTCTTGGAAAGCTGCCTGGCACCGAGGTACTTGAAAACGGGACTGCAGTGGATTTCCGTTCCTTTTCAGTAAGTGCTTTCAGCATCGCACATGACGCCACAGATCCTTCAGGATACGTGATAGAATGGGATTCAGGGAAACTGGGAGTAGCGACTGACCTCGGGAAATCCGGTCCCCTGGTTGAGGCGAACCTGGCAGGCTGCACCGCTGTGGTTCTGGAGTTCAACCATGACGAGAAAATGCTGTGGAATGGCAATTACCCATGGCATCTGAAACAGAGGATTGCTTCAACGACCGGACATCTGTCGAATAGTGCAGCCTCGGATCTTCTGGGAGCGGTTTATCACAAAGATCTGATGGTCTGCGTTCTTGCACATCTGAGCCAGGAGAACAATTTTCCGCATCTGGCTGAGAAAGCATCACGAGAAGTAGCGGGAGGAACAGTAAAGATCCATACCGGCATGCAGGACGCACCTCTGCCTGCCCTGGATCTGTGAGGAGGTAATTAGAATTGAAATGGGTCATAATACTGGCATGTTCGGCCGCAGCTG
>JAUWSL010000062.1 GCA_030610085.1 Candidatus Aegiribacteria sp. | reverse complement strand
CCCTCATCAGAGGATTTCGACGAGTACATCGAGATCTACTATCCCGGACCAGGTGTCTTTGATATCTCCGGATGCAGTTTCACCGACGGTGACGCTCTTGATGAGATAGTACCATGGATCGAGGAATACGGGATTCTCCAGGATCCGGACGCGGCTGGTTCACCATACCTCATACCGGGCCGCTACGCGGTGATCCTTGATCGGGAGTATACCGACGGCAGCCAGCCCTACGATTTTCCTCCCGGTTCCGTTGTGCTTACAACGGGTAATACAACCCTGGGCGACGGTCTTTCCAGCAACGATCCGGTTTCACTGTACTCACCTGATGGGACAGCTTCAGCTGATGTGATGTCCACTTACGGCACTCCCCTTGATTACGATGATCCCCTGATGAGAGACGATGACGGGCTTGATGGGATTCCATACGACCCGGGGGAAGACAACAGCGTTCAGCGAGTGCATACGGAAGATCCTGATTGTGAAGGAAACTGGTTCACTTCCATCGAAGGTCCTACGCCCGGCAGCCCCCCTCCCTTTATTATTGAAGGAGTAAACGCCTGTGCTGAAAGCATGGAATGCCTGCCTCCCATGGGCCCTGGAGAAGCAACTATTGATATGATTGCAGGATTCACGAATTCCGGAACGGATACTATACCATCGGGCACTCTGACCGTTAATTTCTATGCGGACGTCGATGAAAGCGGTACGCCTTCTTCAGGAGAGATGATAGACAGCTACGTTTGCGGCCTGGTCGCACCCGGAGATTCAATCATGGCTGACTGCGAGTGGAATTCCTGCATCGGTCACATGCTTCTTTTTGCAGTGGCTGTCTGCCAGGATGATTCCTTCCCGGACGACGATTCCACATCGTGCGTCTGGAACCTGGCCGGACCGGTTGTCATCAACGAAATAATGTACAGCCCCTCCCCCGGCAATCCTGAATGGGTGGAGATCGTGAACAGGTCTTCGGACCCTGTTCAGCTGTTCGGATGGACCTTCGAGGATTCCAGGGACCGTTCAGTCTTCTGCAGCGACAATATGACAATACAGCCGGACAGCTTCGCTGTTCTTGTATCGGATTCCTCCGCTTTCAGGACGATATGGCCGGAAGTTCAATGCCCTCTTCTGCAGCCTGCCAGCTGGCCCGCACTTAACAATACTACTCAACCGGGAGAGGAATGGGCGGATATTCTCATGTTGCGGGATGCTACCCTTTGCGTAATGGATTATGTGCCGTACGATGACGACTGGGGCGGTTCGTCGGGGGTGAGTCTCGAGAAACTGAACCCGGATTTCAGCGGATACGAAGCCTCAAGCTGGAGCAGCTGCACCTGCGGAGGCACACCCGGACTTGAAAACAGCTGCTCTTCCGGAGAAGGCGGAGGTTCGGGAAAATTCCTGGATTACTACCCCGACCCCTTCTCCCCTGACGGAGATAATCGGGACGATGTCCTTACCATAGAGATGAATTTCCAGCATCCTGCGAATGAAGTCACCCTGGAGATTTACAACGTCCAGGGCAGGCTTCTTCTGCAGCTGCTGAACAGGGAAATGTGCGGCCTGTCAAAGATAGTTACATGGGATGGAACCGGAGAGAACGGAGGAAGGCTTCCGGTTGGAAGGTATATAATCTACCTGAACGCAAGAGCTGCAGATACTGGTGAATACCGCGAAACCTGTGATGTAGTGATCCTTGCCCGCCAGCTTTAACGATCTAAAACAGGAGTTTCATCCTGAGTTTTCTTAACATATCCTCAGTCATGGATTCAAGATCCCAGTCAGATTGCCAGCCCCATTCTTCTCTCGCGGCGGAATCGTCAACTCCTGTGGGCCATGTATCGGCTATAGCCTGGCGGTAATCCGGTTCGTAATCAACCTCAAAATCAGGAATATGTTTTCTGATGCTCTCGGCAATATCTCCAGCCGTGACGGAAAGAGCTCCTACGTTGAAATCACTGTAATGGACGAGATCGTCGAAATCGGCTTCAGCAAGATTCATCGTAGCTTTGATGCAGTCCGGCATGTACATCATCGGGAGCATTGTATCCTTCTTTACGAAACAGGTGTATCTGCCCTCTTCAATGGCTTTGTAGTAGATCTCCACGGCGTAATCTGTGGTTCCGCCTCCGGGAAGGGTTTCTGAGGAGATAATCCCTGGATACCGCAGTCCTCTGACATCAAGATCGTATTTCCGGACGTAGTAATCACAGAGCAGTTCCCCTGAAACCTTTGTAACTCCATAGATGGTTTTCGGTCTCAGTATCGTCTCCTGGGGTGTGTTATACCTTGGTGTTTCAGGGCCGAAAGCGGCTATGGAGCTGGGTATTACCACCCTTGCCAGGTTGTTCCTTCTCGCTGTCTCGAGGATATTCAGGGTTCCATCCATGTTTACCTTCCAGCAGAGCTGCGGGTTTTTCTCTCCGGTTGCCGAGAGTATGGCAGCCATGTGGAATATCGAGTCTATTCTGTTATCGACAATCGTCTTCTCAACAGTTTCGGGATCGGTAACATCGAGCACGACCCATGGGCCTCCAGTTACTACGGGACTGCTTTCATCGGATCTGATATCCGACGCGACGACGTTGTCCCTGCCGTACCGCTCCCTCAATTCATCTGTAAGTTCGGAACCTATCTGACCAAGCGCACCGGTAACGAGGACTCTGGTTATCTTTCGGGTCATGTCATACCTTTCGAAGAGGCTTTGATTCCGGATATAAGCAGTCTGAAAATTAGTAAAAGAGGTTCAATTCGGCAAGGGTTCATTCAGCATTAAGAACCACTTCATTAATAACGGTACCAACGGTGATATCATCAAGTAATTCTGTATTGATCACACGACCGAAGGCTGTATACCTTCCATCCAGTCTTCCGTGGTCATCAAGCATTACGAAGAACTGACTGCCTGCGGTATTGAGCCCGGCGTCCGCCATACCAAGTACTCCCCTGCCGAAATGCATAACGCTTCTTTCATTTGGAAGATTGTAGCCCGGTCCACCTGTTCCAACTCCCTCCGGGCAGCCTGCCTGAGCTACAAATCCCGGAATTACTCTGTGGAAGCTGATTCCATCGTAAAATCCGCTATCAGCAAGGTACAGAAAGTTGCCGCAGGCAATCGGAGCTGTTTCACCCCATAAATCTATCCAAAGGTTTCCGGCGTCCGTTTTAATTATTACCGTATCGGAAACCGAGGTTTCAATATCGAATGTAAAAGAGTATTGGGTCCAACCTGGATCTTCAGTGCTCTCCTCTTCCTGCGAGCCTTCAAGGTCGTTCTGGAGTATTGCTGCGTATACATCTATCATGGCCGGGTCACTGTAACTTTCACGTCGTGACATGATATCCCGCAGAACGATCTCAGCATGAGCCGAATCGGCAATATCCACCAGGTGCCATGCCCAGGAGATCGGAACCAGCCAGTAAGGATCGGAAAGCCACAGAACTTCCGTAAGTGTATCCACAGGTAATGAATCACTGAGCCAGGCTGTTTGAGCTGCCGCTCTCCTTCCCGGTTCACTGTGAGTCATGAGTTCCTTCAGAAGAAGGGTATCGGCAGCGCTCAGCTCTTCCGCAGCCTTATGTCCCACAGTGCCCCCGATCAGTGCGATTTCCCTGATCACAGCTGTACCGTCGGCATATCCGGCATCCCTTCTTGCTAAAGCTGCAGTAAGGATAACGTATGGAATGGAATAATTTGAAGCCGGTTCCAGAAGAGCGGGATCGCAAGCTGTGATGGCGTTGTATCGTACTGCCCACAGCGGATCGGATAACATTGCAGCGGCATCAATTGGTGGACTGCATGCGGCTGCATAGATTCTTTCAAGTGCAGTTTCGCCGCCGTCAAAAGTGAATGTATACTCCCTGCCAAGCTCACTGCAATATCTTGCAGCAGCGTTCATCCCTGCATCCTCCAGTTCCTCAAGGTGGATATCACCCGATATATCGATCCCAAGCTTCCCCAGGACTTCCAGCGACAATGCTTTCGTTTCCCGCGGAAGATCACTCCAGGAACCGATCAATAATTCAATGATTCTCTCCTGCTCTTCAGGTTCTCCCCCACTTGCTACGATGTGCTGGATTCTTCTGAGAAACGCGTTGAGGAGCTGCGGATTATCAAGGACAGATTCCAGGTCCGGTATGATGTAATCATCACCATACTCCAGAAGCACGGGTGTTATCTCCGTTCTGAAGGGAACACCCATAAGCGAGGCTGACCATGCTATCACGGCTGAATCCGAAGGATATTGATTCAGCATCGAAACTGACAGTGCGCCGGCATCAAGCCACTCCGGGCTCCATCCGCTTCTTGCCATGAAGACAAGAACTTCTAAAGGCTCCCCGGCAAGAGCTTCAGAGAACACAGCAGAGTCGGGAGGTACAGGAACCGTATACCATGCACTGACACTGAGAAACAAGCTGTTCAGAAGCAGTAGAACCGTCAT
Organism: Candidatus Aegiribacteria sp.; assembly: GCA_030610085.1. Taxonomy (GTDB): domain Bacteria; phylum Fermentibacterota; class Fermentibacteria; order Fermentibacterales; family JCC-6; genus Aegiribacteria. The sequence continues at coordinate 5,604 of JAUWSL010000062.1, read as the reverse complement.
GTATCCGTATCCTCCTCAGGGAAATTTTCTTCCGTGATCCCTTCTCCTGCGCTGCACGAATCAAGATACTCCATGATGAGTTTTTCGGCTCTATCGTGATTTTCATCCATCACCATAACGTAACCCCAGACAGGATTCCAGACCCTGGCAATTCCATCGTACATGGGTATCTGCCTGCTTCTTATTGCAGCATTGATCCCCTGGCTCTCAAGAAATGCCTGTATGGTGATAGCTTCCAGTTCATCCCTGGCTTCAAGGACCGAAACCAGTTTACCTTCATCGCTGCTGTTCTCAGTCATTTCTCACCTCCTGCAGAACAATAATGAAAATCCAGATGATGCGCACTTGACTTTTAAACTAAACCGTTAAGAATAGATACTGGAGTCTACATTGAAGGGGTGCCTTTACAAGGCTGAGAGCATACCCTATGAACCTGATCTGGTTAGCACCAGCGGAGGGAGAACGGAAGAACAGCCATGACAACCATGATTGAGGCGGCAAAGACAGGGAAAGCCCTTGAAATAGTCAGCAGGACAGCTGAACTTGAGGGAGTTCACGTCAGCAGACTGATAGAAGGCTTGACCGAAGGTACGATTGTGATACCTGCCAACAATATCCATGATATCAGCAAGCCTGTAGCCATAGGCAGTGGCATGACTATCAAGATAAACGCTAATATCGGAAGCTCCGGGGATATTGAATCCACGGAAGTCGAACTTGAAAAACTGAAAGTCGCTGTTGCGTTCGGAGCTCATACGGTAATGGACCTTTCAACGGGTTCTCTATGGGAAACAATACTTGGCAGGATAATGGAGAGAAGTCCGGTGCCGATAGGCACCGTCCCCCTCTACCAGGTGTTCGGCAAGGCAATAAGAGAGGGAAAAGATGTAAGCGATATCACCGAGGAAGAGATATTTTCCGCAGTAGAGAATCACTGCAGAATGGGCGTCGATTATCTGACGCTTCATTGCGGTGTTACCGAGAGGGCTCTGCAGCTTCTCAAAGCCCAGGGAAGAAAACTTGGAATAGTCTCAAGGGGTGGTTCTCTTCTGGCGGAATGGATGGAAAAGAGAGGGAAAGAGAACCCTCTTTACGAGCATTTTGACCGGCTGATCGAGATACTTCATGAGTACGATGTCACTTTCTCGCTGGGTGACGGCCTGAGACCGGGATGCCTTGCGGATGCCTCGGATCAGGCGCAGATCGAGGAACTGATATCCCTTGGTGAATTGCAGAAACGTTCCCATGATGCGGGAGTCCAGGTAATGATAGAAGGTCCCGGGCACGTTCAACTGGATAAAATTGCCGAGAATATCAAGATGCAGAAGAGTCTCTGTAATAACGCCCCCTTCTACGTTCTCGGTCCCATCGTCACGGATATTGCCCCGGGATACGATCACATAACTTCTGCAATAGGCGGCGCGCTTGCCGGATGGTTCGGCGCGGATTTCCTGTGTTACGTAACCCCCGCAGAGCATTTGAGACTTCCGAATGTCGACGATGTAAAAACAGGTGTTATCTCTGCAAGGATCGCGGCTCACGCCGCTGATATAGCGAGAGGGACAAGGGGGGCGATAGAACCGGACATTCTTATGGCGGAAGCCAGAAATAATTTCGACTGGGAGGCGCAGTACGATCTTGCAATGGACCCCCTTACCGCAAGAAAAGAGAGAAATGAAGCTCTTCCATCCGACAGTGATGTCTGCTCAATGTGCGGACATCTCTGTGCCCTGAAAACGACGAGAAGAGCTTTTAAGAAGAATAGGGAAAAGCGGAAGAGCTGACCATCTATCCATAAACGGATACCGCAGGACCTGGGTCAGATCAGGCAGGTGCTGCTCTATTGCTTATCCTTCGGGAAAACACTATTTATGTGACTGAAAAGGAAACACTGAATAGCTGATCGAATTTTAGGTGCTGAAACGATCATGGCCGATAAGATCTGGATTCCCAATCGATAACCGATGAAAGGGTATGAATCTTGAAACACATGATGATCCCGGCTTCGTGGAAAAGTGCTGCAGCCATGAAAAAAACAATTGAGAACAGCGAACAGATGAACTGGAACGTGGTAGCACTTGGAGATATCTCCGGCAGGAATATGCTTATCCTTGCCAATGACGGTCATAAGTACGAACATGAGATCATACAGATATTCTGGAGCCTCAGAGGCAAAATTTCCGATATAATCGCTGAAAAACAGGAAGAGGGATGGATAGTAGCCACACTCGGTGCATGCCTCGGCAGCACCATCCTTGTTCTTAAACGAAAAAGCAATGAAGAACCGGAGGAGGGATCAGAGAACGGAAGCTGATTCCTGCACAGGTTTTCCAAGTCTTAAAGGTACGTATAGAAGACCCATCAATACCCCGGCTGAAGCTACTGTTATTCCAACACCCGCCGTATCGGCAAGGTAACCGCACGCTGGTGCCAGAATCGTCATAGAAAGCGTTTTCATTAGAGATTCGACAGAAAGCCCTGAAGCCATAACCCTGTGAGGGACCTTATCGCTTATGCAGGTAATACAGAGGGGCCTTCTGAGATTCTGAAGGGTGAATAGAACGAAATATGCCCCTATTGTAACCGCGTATACTGAGAGCTCATGAAAAACTCCGGCGACTATCAGCATGCAGAAACCGATGATCCATGTAATATTAATAGATCGAACAACACACTTTACCCGCCTGCTGAATTGCCCCGAGTATCTTGATGCGGTACTAGCCGCCAGAAACAGAACAAAATAGACAAGACCGATTACTATTGCTGTTCTCCTGTCAGCACTCATTGCGGTTAATAACGGCAGCCCGATGGCCATGGCTTTCAGAACCGGCTGAAGGTATTCCTTGAGAACCTTGAAAAAGCCGTCAAAAACGGCCGAATTCATGATACTGAGTCTGGCATCATGGTTACTGAATATTGAAAGGAAATACTTGAAAGTATCCTTGATCCGGGGTCTTGTGCTGTTCTTGCTTACATCCGTTCCGTTGAGAGCAGGCGGGTACGAAGCCAGGTTCATCATGTTTATAACACAGGGAAGCGCCGCTGCGAGGAATACGTACCTGAAACTGCCGGATATGAACACCAGAGTCGCCGCAATCAGGGCGTTTACAGCCGAGCCCAGCTTTGAGGCGGCTCTCGTGGACCCGTAATAATCGGGTTTCCATTCCAGCTGTCCGGTAAGTTTGAGGTATTCGAGGATCATAGCCTTGTGAGTACCCGTCCTGAAGGCCTCACCGCATGCGAAAAGCACCATCGCACAAACTGCTGCCGCATAGGACGGAAAAAAGAAGAAAGTCAGAAAACTGAATATGTAAGCGCCCATGGAGAAGACCATGGATGTTTTTCTTCCTCCGATATCCGCGACGAAACCGGTGGGAACTTCAAGCAGTACCGTGGAAATTTCCCTGATAGCGAAGAGAATGCCGATATCGAGGAAAGAAAAACCTATTTCCCTGAAATACAGAATGATGAATGGTTCGAAAAAGCGCAGATTTTTGAGAAATCCGTATATCGAGAACCTGTAGAACTGCCTGTCTTTTATAAAGGTCAATACCCTATCCCGTCACCAGCTGATGCCAGTTCCGGAAAACAGGTCAGGTTCACTTACAGCAGATTCCCGGTCAAGATCGTCAGGTATAAGATCTTCAGCCCTTCCTGCCAGCAATTTCCACGTCCCGCTCGATATCCACTGAGCTTCAGGTCTGCTTCCAATGAATTCTTTAAGCTCGAAAGGCGGAACTGTCTGCAGTTCAATCCGAGCACCTGAGAGAAGCTCTATTCTTTCGATCTCCCTGCTGAATTCTTCCGGGTCACCATCGAATGACACAAGGAGTTTCAGGGATAGCGAGCCTTCAGCATAGTCTGCAGTGGAGATGACAGCGGTTTGAACGTATGCTCCGTAATCCCTCAGTACAATGGATATCATTTCATCGTAATCCATAAGTTTGACAAGGAGTTTCTGCATCTCAAGGGTAACTGGACAGTCTTCTGAAAGGCTGAAAAGAACCTTAATGCCCGATTTTTCTCTGGTTATCATCCCTGACTCAACAAGGTTTGCAAGCTCCCTCTGAACCCCTCCCCTTCCTGTCCGGAGAATACCCACCAGTTCAAGGAGAAAATACGATCCTTCAGGATTCAGAAAGAAAATGCAGAGAAGCTGCCGTCTTATTTTGCCGAACAATGACTCGTCAATGGATTTTGTACTCATAAAGGGTATCTGTGAACACTGTATACTCTGTGTCAAGTGGCACAGAGGCTTAGACTAAAGTACGCCAAGAATTTTACCGACATCCTTAAACACTTCAACACATGTATCAACCTGCTGCTCGGTATGGGCCGCCGAAAGCTGAACCCTGATCCGTGACTCCCCGCTGGGAACTACTGGATAGAAGAATCCTATGGCGTAAATGCCTTTCTTGAGAAGTCCATCGGCGAATTTCTGAGCGAGAGCCGCATCGTTCGGCAGATGACCGAAAAGCACAGGCACGATAGGATGATCACCCTTGATAATCCTGAATCCAGCCTCGGTCATTTTTCTTCTGAAGCGTCTCTGATTATCCCTGAGTCTGTCCCTCTCATCGCTGGATCCCTCTATCAGATCGATAACAGCGAGGGTCGTTCCTGTAACCACCGGAGCGAGTGTATTCGAGAATAAGTATGGCCTGGATCGCTGTCTGAGCATCTCAATCACTTCAGTCGGTCCTGAAGTGAATCCTCCTGAAGCCCCTCCAAGGGCTTTCCCGAAGGTTGATGTTACAATATCCACTCTCTCTGATACTCCGTGATATTCGGGCGTTCCCCTGCCATTCTCCCCTATGAAACCAGTTGCATGAGAATCATCAACTATAAGCAGCGCTCCATATTTCTCGGCAAGATCACAAATCTCCTGAAGAGGCGCTATTTCACCATCCATAGAGAAAACACCATCTGTAACGATTGCTTTGATCCTCGCTCTTCGAGCATGGATGAGTACAGCTTCAAGATCCTCCATGTCAGCATGGCTGTATCGATACCTTTTTGCTTTGCACAGTCTTATACCATCGATGATGGAGGCATGGTTCAGTTGGTCGGAAATAATCGCATCAGCATCGGTCAGGATAGGTTCAAAGAGCCCTCCATTGGCATCGAAGCAGCTGGAATAAAGTATCGTATCGTCCTTGAGAAGGAAATCAGATATCTTCTTCTCAAGCTCCTTATGGATATCCTGAGTACCACATATGAAGCGAACTGATGAAAGACCAAAACCCCTTGCCTGAAGAATCTCGCAAGCCCTTTCAACCAGTCTCTGGTCACCTGAAAGACCAAGGTAATTGTTTGCGCAGAAATTGAGAACTTCCCCCGACTGCTCAACTGCTACTTTGGTTCCCTGCCTGCTTGTGATGACCCTTTCCCTCTTAAAAAGACCGCTCTTCACGGTCTTTTCAAGATTAGATCTCAATATTTCCTGAAATTTATCAGTATACATTATAATGACCTTACAATAACTTTCAAGATCAACGGAAGCATGAAACATTCTAAGGATGGAGCAGATCCGTTCTGTCAGGCACCAGGGGAGCTACCCTCCCCTGACCCGTATACTGATTTTACTCCCTGCAGAAAAGGCTT
>JAUWSL010000039.1 GCA_030610085.1 Candidatus Aegiribacteria sp. | reverse complement strand
CCCGGATCTGGAAATACCGAATTCCGAGAGAAGTTCTTTCAATAGATCAGTCAGTGAGTCTATCTGTTTCGGGGTTGGCGATGTGCAGCAGAAATTACCAACAAGACATATTCCGATGGAATCATTGTTGCGCCCCTTGGCATGAGCCCCCGCTGACCAGACGGGTCTTCCGGGTTCGATTTCCCCATCTCCGGAGAGGGTTCCGTTGCCTATCACGAAATGGTAACCGATATCAACCCAGCCGTTAACAGCCCTGTGCAGGGCCCTGAAAACCCTCGCACATCCCGTTTCCGTTGCCGAATGGTGAATGATAAGTGAATTTACTTTATCAAGCCGGACGTATATGTCTTCGGAAGGTATTACTCCGGTTTCATTCATTTCTTCATCGCTGATATCAGGGATATCGCTGAGATTGCTTCTGATCCATTCTGCGCAGGATTGCATTATGTACTCCCCTTTTGTCATAATATAGTGACGTGTTTGATAATGTGCTTAAAGGAGGAGAGATAATAAAAAGAGTCCGCTCATGCTGGGTTTTGAAGCCGGATACAGAATGGTCAAAGTAAATATCGGCGGCAGCGAAGTGGACGATTACGAGCTGGATTTCTCCGGCCCTTTCTTTAAGGTTGCGTACTATATTGGACTTTAATTTATCTAAGCTAAAACCGGCTTCGGATGGTTCAACATGGCTGATCCTTGTAAATCCTGAAGCCGGTCACGGAATATCGGACAGGAAACTGACAGATATCTCCAGTCTGTTTGGATCCCATCACATAAAGCATGAAATTTATGTGACAAAATCGTACAGTCAGCTGTTCGATCACGCTTCAGCAGCAGCCGAAATGGGATACAAGGGCATCAGCGCCTGTGGGGGCGATGGAACGGTCAGTCGAATCGCAGCCGGGATCATCCAGGGCAAAACCGGTATTCCCCTTTCTGTACTCCCCTCCGGCAACGGGAATGACTGGGCCAGGACTGCAGGTATCGGTTCCTTCGAGGATACCATTGAATCCATTCTCCATGGTGAAAGCTCTGCCATGGATGCGGCCCAATGCGTGATAAAGGATAAGAACTGTGATATCATCCATTCTTCGGTATTTGTAAACTCTGCCGGGATAGGTCTTGATGCGCATGTTCTTCAGAAGGCTCTGAAGCTGAGGAAGAAGCTTTCTTTAGGCAAGCTTGGATACATCTCCGCACTGGTATCCACCGTCCTGGAAATGCCCATGTGGAAGGGCAGGATGATCGTTGACGGATTTGAAGTGTATTCAGGCAGATACCTTAGCCTGACTTCCGGAGTCTGCCCTTACGTCGGAGGCGGGATGATGCTTTCTCCATCCTCCACCCCTTTCGATGATATGCTGGATACAGCGCTGGTGAAACCTATTTCCCGGATGCGGCTGATTCGAAGTGTTCCGATGATTTACAGGGGCAGCATTCTGGAAAATCCCGCTGTCACTTCCTGGCGCGGCAGGGAGTTCAAGCTTGAGACCGAAGGGAGTGTCAGGGTTGAGCTTGATGGAGAATCAATTCCTGATATTCCCGATAACTCGACAGTTATCCTGAAATCGATCCCTTCAGCCATTCTTGTCCGGCAACTACCGCAGCAACCCTAGAATCTCCTCAGGGTTGTCAATAATGTGATCAGCTCCGTGGTTCTGCAGAAGTGATACGTCCCTGAATCCCCATGATACCCCAACGGCAATCATTCCGGTATTCACAGCTGTGTCCATATCGACATCACTGTCACCGACCATCAGTGTATTCCCCGGGAGAGTACCAAGTTTTTCGAGAACAGGTATGACCGCCTTCGAAGAAGGCTTCAGGGGGTATCCTGCACTGGCGCCGTTTACCGCGGCAAAATTAATCCCGCCTAAGTACTTCCTTACCTGGCTTTCAGCGGAAAACTGATGTTTGTTCGTGAGAACCGCCATCGGCACATTCTCAGACTGAAGCCTTTCAAGCATGTCTTCTATCCCTGGATAGGGCTTTGTTTTTATCGAACCCTGTTCAAGGTAAGTCTTCCTCACCTGATCCGAAAACCTCGCTACGATCTCACCTGTTATTCTGTCGTAGGGAATGATCTTCCGTACCAGTTCTTCAACCCCTCGTCCCACTGCGAATCTTACCTCATCTATAGATTTGCCGGGCATTCCGTTGGAGACCAGTACGCTGTTCACAACATCGCAGATATCCTCCAGCGTATTGAGCAGCGTCCCGTCAAGGTCAAATATCACCGCATTAATCATAATCTTCCTGCTCCAGTAATCGATTTCAACGTTTGATATGATGAGCAAAGATACTTAACTATGGCGCAGAGGACGATACTGAGGTAATATAGCTCTGTGGTTCAGAGATGATGATAATCAACGATATTGATCTACTTTAAAGCCGTTAAAGAGTTATTCCTAAGCATCAGGGAGTTACAATGACAGATCGAAACGAGAACTGCCCATGCACGTATCCCGGATGCCCAAGGCATGGAAACTGCAGGGAGTGTATCGCATATCACAGAAGACTTGGAGAATTTACAGCGTGCATGTTCTCTCCCGAAGCGGAAAAGACCTGGGACAGATCGTTTAAGAAGCTGGTTGAAGACAGGAAATAGATGATTGGGTTATAATAGACCTGACCCCGTTAACCGAAGATGGAAGGAGTAAGATGAAAATGTTTTTCTTTCTCCTACTGGTCATGACAGTGTATCTTTCCCCTGCTGTCTCACTGGCAGTTATATACACTGTTCCCGGCGACTATCCGACGATTCAGCAGGCGATAGATGCTGCATCTCCCGGTGACACTGTCCTGGTTTCTCCAGGCACATACCCGGAGTTTCTTGATTTCCTCGGCAAGGAAATCGTACTCACGAGTGTGAGTGGGGCTGAATACACCATTATCGATGGTAATGGTGCCGGTAGACCTGTTACCATCAATTCGGGGGAAGGTCCCGGAACGGTGCTCAACGGCTTCACTGTTGCGAATGGACTCGGGTGGCCTGGCGGAGGCATACTCGTCGATAGTGGAAGTGCTCCGTTCATAACAGATTGCATCATCACAGGGTGCTGGGGATACAATCATGGCGGAGCGATCTGCATACAAAGTTCGTCTCCTGTGATTCTCGGAAACACCATAGTCGATAACTTCGCTTTCTCCGGGCCTACTGGGTATGGAGGAGCAATCTATTCATTCGAGTCTTCTGCCAGTATACATGGAAACATCATAACGCTGAACGATGCCGAAAACGGTTCTGCTTTCTACTTGAGTGCCGACAGCTCAGTGATCTCAAATAATCTGATCGTCGGTAATCCGAACACCTACTTCACACCCAGGGGAACGATTCATGCTTACGGAAGCCAGACTATTTTCATCAACAACACCGTTGCCGACAACGAAGTGCATGCGTTCTGGGGAGACGGCTCTCAGATGGATATCGTAAATTGCATAATCTGGGGCAATGGACCTGAACAGTTCTCCGGTTCGTTCAACATCACCTGGAGCGATATCCAGGATGGACACCCCGGGATCGGTAATATCAACGACACTCCGTGCTTCATCCCGGGCCCCCTGTCAGAGTACCATCTTGTCCCGGACAGCTCTCCATGCATTGATGTCGGTAATCCGGATACCTTCTACAACGATCCGGAGGATCCGGGTAATCCCGGGTATGCTCTCTGGCCCGCCCTGGGAGGGCTTCACAACGACATGGGTGCCTACGGCGGGGGAGGAGTGGGTTACTGGGTGGGAATCGAGGAGAGTATCCTGCATGAGGATTTACCTGTCCTTCGGGCCTTTCCAAATCCTTTCCGGGGTTCAATGACGCTGGAGTTCGAATTGTCTGAATCCTGTGTGGCCTGTCTCGATGTCTACGATATCTCAGGAAGACTTATCCATAGAATTGCCGATGGCTCATTCGATTCTGGCAGACACACAGCCATCTGGAATCCGGATCCTTCACTTGCCGATGGGTGTTATCTTCTGGTCCTCAACACCAGCGGAGTACGTTCCGTCCAGAGGTGCGTAAAACTGAACTGAATAGGGGCCGAGCCTAACATCTTAACATTCGTTACAGGTATTATCAAGACAAAATGTTTAGATGTTAGGCCCGGCCCCGCTATAGGTTTTCAGAAAGGGTGATAAGAAGCGGATCGAGTTGTTTGCGATTTGTAAATGAGTCGGTAAGTGAATACCTGGTAATCTCGCTGTTGATCTCCCCTACCATGCAGGGCCAAGCTCCCTCAAGAAGCGCATCAACCGATGCCCAGCCCAGCTTGGAAGCGAGAACGCGGTCGGTCGTTGTCGGTGAACCTCCCCGCTGAACGTGCCCCAGTACGGTGATCCTGCTTTTAAGGCCTGAGATATCCTCGATCTTCCTGGCGATCTCGTAGGCGTTCCCTGCTTCGTCCCCTTCGGCCACAACGAGAATATTCGATGTTCTGCCCCTGCTGATCCTATCTTTCACTTTGTTGCATATTCGTTCAAGGTCAGTCGGGGTTTCCGGGATGAGAACAGCCTCGGCACCTGCACCCACACCGACTTCCAGGGCAATGAATCCTGCGGATCTTCCCATGACCTCGACTATGAAGAGTCTGTCATGGGCAGCGGCAGTATCCCTTACCTTGTCTATCGCTTCCAGGGCTGTATTCACTGCAGTATCGAATCCGATGGTCAGGTCGGTGCCCCATAGATCGTTATCGATGGTTGCAGGTACACCCACAACAGGTATCGCATGCTCAGTTCCGAGGGCATCGGCTCCCCTGAAACTGCCGTCTCCGCCTATTACTACAAGACCTTCCACCAGGTTCTTTTTCAGATTAGACGCAGCTTTGCAGCGGCCTTCTTCAGTCAGGAACCTGTCACTTCTTGCAGTATGGAGTATTGTTCCTCCACGCTGAATGATATTGCTGACATCAGAAGAACCGAGTTCAACAAAATCGTTGTCTATCAGACCTTCATATCCTTTTCTGACACCGGATATGGAAAGACCACGGTCAAGAGTTCTCCTCACCGTGGCCCTGATACAGGCGTTCATACCCGGGGCATCACCCCCGCTGGTCAGAACGGCTATTTTTTTCAATTTTTGCCGCAAACGCTACTTGCTGTCTGAAGAAAATTCAACGGGAGAATCAACCAGTTCAAGAATGCATGCTTCGGCAGCATCACCCCTCCTGGGGCCAAGCTTGAGAATACGCGTGTATCCTCCATCACGGTCGGTATACCGGGGTCCCAGTTCGTTGAAGACCTTCTGAACCGCTTTGCTTCCGTAAACGAATCTTGCTACATGCCTTCTCGCGTGAACAGAGTCATTTCTGCCCTTTGTAATTATCTTCTCAGCAGCACTTCGTGCGGCTTTTGCCCTTGCCAGGCTGGTAGTAATCCTCTCCTCCAGTATCAGAGAAGTGACAAGGCTGCGAAGCATTCTTCTCCTTGCTTCAGGTTTTCTCCCCAGCTTGGCGATTTTTTTTCTGTGGCGCATTTCAGTTCTCCCGACGACTTGATGTCAGTCTTCTATTGATAGATTCCGCTTCTTGAGAACATTGTTTACGGTATCCAGAGAAGAGGGGCCAAACCCGCCGATCTCAAGAATATCCGCAGCTTTCTTCTCAAGCAGATCGCTTACGGTCTGAATCCCTGCAGATTTCAGAACATTGGCGACCCTGGTAGGAATATCAGTATCATCAATTGCAAAGGACAGGAAATCGTTCTTATTGTCCTTCTCTTCACTAATAAGATCAGGTTTCTCTTCCGGTTCCAGCCCGCCCGGTATCATCCGAAGATGTTCAATGAGAATATCACAGGCTTCGTTAACTGCTTCTTTGGGATCGATACTTCCATCGGTCGATATATCCATGATGAGATGGTCGTAATCAGTTCTGTCTCCAACCCTGGCACTCTGTACCTGGAAATTAACCTTTCTGACAGGGCAGAACCATGAATCCAGAAGGATAGTCCCGGCCTTCTCTTCCTTGCCGTGAATACTCCATTCATCGGCAGGGATGAAACCTTTTCCCTTTTCAACGGTTATCTCCATGGACAGCTTTCCGGTACCGTCAAGCTGAGCAATTTCCTGATCCTCGTTGATAACTTTCAGATGCTCATCCCCGGTGAGGTCTTTGCCTGTGAATTCTCCTTTTCCCGAAGCGTTCAGTCTGATGATACTCTTTTCCTGTCCCTGAAGATTAATAATCAGGGATTTTACATTGAGAACAATTTCAGTAACATCCTGAACAACGCCGGGCACCGTGGAAAACTGATGTTCAACGCCTTCTATCGAAAGAGAGACGGGTGCGAAACCCTCAAGCATGGAAAGAAGAATTCTTCTGAGGGCATTCCCCAGTGTCCGTCCGAAACCTCTTTCCAGAGGGGTTATCTCAAGCCTGCCGAATTTGTCGGAGAGTGAATCTTCCTCCCATTTGATCATATCCGGAAGATATAGATTCTTAAATAACATCTGATCCTCCTCCCAGGTCAGCAACCCGGGTGTGTTAAACCCCTGAGGGTTGTTAATTCTCTGTTAACCGCGTCTGCGACGCTTCGATGGACGACACCCGTTATGCGGTATCCTGGTTTGATCCTTAATCGCTGTAATCTCTAAATTTGTCGACTGGAGAGCTCTGACTGCGGCTTCCCGTCCTGACCCCGGTCCTCTGACCCAGATCTCCACTTTCTTCAATCCAGCTTCCATTGCCTTCTCAGCGGCCTGAACAGCTGCCTGCCCGGAGGCGAAGGCGGTTCCCTTTCTCGTGCCTTTAACTCCTGTGGTTCCACCACTTGCCCAGGTAATAACATTACCGTTTCTGTCAGTCATTGTGATCATAGTGTTATTGAACGAGGACTTAACATGAGCTATACCATGGACATCCGTTATCTTCAGTGCTTTCTTCTTAGTTGCCTTTTTACTGCCCTTCGCCTTGACTCCTTTTGGCACAGCTGCCTCCTAACGAGCTTTCTTCCGCCCGAACTTGGGTCCTTTACTGGTACGGGCGTTAGTACGTGTTCTCTGGCCTCGGACCGGGAGTCCTCTGCGATGCCTGAGCCCGCGGTAGCACCGGATATCCATAAGCCTCTTTTTGTTCATATTAACTTCCGCCCTCAATGCACCTTCAACCTTGTATTCTGAATCGATGACTTTCCTGAGAGCGGCTACTTCTGTTTCTGTAAGATCGTCTGTTTTGACATTGAATTCTATTCCCGCCTTCTCAAGAATATCTCTTGAGGAAGCCAGACCTATCCCATAAATGTATGGCAGTGCATATAGAATATGCTTCTTGGGCGGAAGATCAACTCCTGCAATTCTTGCCACTGATTACCTCCGTAATAACCTTGATACCTATTTATCCCTGTCTCTGCTTATGCTTGGGGTTACGCGAACAGATTACAAGAACCTTTCCGCGCCTTCGCACTATTCTGCAGTATTCGCAAATCTTTTTGACTGAGCTGCGTACTTTCATTATTCGATCCTCACTTATATCTATAAGTAATACGGCCACGGTTAAGATCGTATGGAGAAAGCTCAACCGTTACCCTGTCACCCACAAGGATCCGTATATTGTTCATTCGCATTTTACCTGATATGTAGCAAAGAGCCACATGTCCATTCATTCCATCCAGTTCAACACGACACTGATAATTCGGTAGCGTATCAACTACGGTTCCATCTCTTGGAACATTCTTAGCCACTATTAATCCTCTCTAAATTTCAACAGAACGCATATCATTGGTAATTATCATCATGCCGTCAATATCAGCGGCTCGCAGCCGCATACCACGATCGAGTGTTCAGCATGGGCGGAGAGACTCCCGTCGGCGGTAACAACGGTCCAGTTATCCTGCATTGTATTGACTCGATACCCGCCGATATTAATCATAGGTTCAATGGCCAGAGTGAGACCCTCTGCAAGTTTCATGCCCCTTCCTGCTCTGCCGAAGTTGGGTACCTGCGGCGGCTCGTGCAGCTTCCTGCCGATGCCATGACCAACAAGAGCCCTGACAATACTGAATCCCTGGGCTTCTACATGTTTCTGAATCGCTGAACCGATATCACCCAGAGTATTCCCGGATTTTGCTGCCTTGATACCCAGGTCCCTTGCTTCGTACACCGTTCTTACAAGCAGCATTGCCCTTGGATCAGCCAGGCCGACGATTACCGTATCTGCAGCATCTCCGTGAAAACCGTCCTTGTAAGCGCCAACATCAATACTGACCAGATCTCCATCCTTCACTCTACGGTTTACAGAAGGAATACCGTGAACAACTTCCTGGTTGATCGAAACACAGACTGCCGCAGGGTAACCGTTGTAGCCAAGAAATGATGGTGTTGCTCCTTCAGCTTCGATTATTTCCCTGCCTACGGCTTCGATCTCCTTTGTAGTGACCCCGGTTACGATGAAGGATATCATCTCGTCGAGAGCGCGTCTTACTATCCTGCCGGATTCCTTCATCAGATCAATATCACCACCGGTAATTATTCCCATGCCTTCAGTTCTTTTCTGATCCGTTCGTTCACCTGATCTACGGTACCAAGACCATCGATCTCAAGAAGACGGTTTTTGTAGTAATTCTCAAGGTGTGCGGTGATATCGTAGTAATACTGAAGTCTTTTTTTCACGATTTCCAGGCTGTCATCGCTGCGCTTCAAGAAAGGTTCTCCGCACAACGGGCAGATATCCCCTTCTTTGAGAAAGTCGTTGCCTGTATTCCTGTATTTGTTTGAACAGACACATACAAGTCTTTCTGTGAGCCTTCTTGTGACCTCATCATCTGGAATGCGAATAAATATAGCGCCAGAGAGGGGCTTACCTGCATTCTCAAGGAAATCGTCAAGAATTATAGCCTGTGACAGATTCCTGGGATAACCATCAAGAAGAAAATCATCGATGCTTTCTATCCTGCTGAAAACTTCTCTATTTATGATTTCATCGCTGATAAGATGTCCTGATTCAACGATCTTGCGAATGCGTTTTCCCAACTCCGAACCACTGTTGATCGCTTCCCGGCAAAGCATACCAGTTGAGATATGCTGCAGGCCAAAGCAGGCAGATATTCTGTCAGCCTGTGTGCCCTTTCCGGAACCCGGTGGTCCAAAGAAGGTTATCCGCATGTGTCTACCTTCTTCCTCTTATCTTACCTTTGCTCAGAAATCCGTCGTAGTGCCTCATTAGAAGATGTGTTTCGATCTGCCTGAGAGTTTCCAGAGCTACACCCACAACGATAAGCAGACTGGTACCACCGAACATGAAGTTCACATTGGCATGTCTGCTCATGAGCATGGGCATAACGGCAATCGCTGCCAGGAAGATCGCACCGGGCAGTGTAACCCTTACAAGTACTTTCTCAATGTACTTTGCTGTACTCTTGCCGGGTTTTCTCCCGGGTATGAAACCACCGTATTTCTTCATGTTATCAGCAAGGTCCTGGGGGTTGAAGGTTATTGCTGTATAGACGTATGCGAACAGAATGATCAGAAGGCAGTATATGGCGATGTATACGGCTCCACCCGGTGCGAGATGGGTGTTTACCCAAGTATCTATTCCCGAATTGGGAAAGAACATCGCGATACTGCTTGGAAACATCATGAACGCCTGGGCGAAAATAACCGGTATAACACCGGCTGTATTCAACCGGAGCGGGATATGAGTACTCTGCCCGCCGTAGACTTTCCGTCCTCTTACCTGTTTGGCGTAGGTTACAGGTATCCTTCGCTGTGATTCTGTCATCAGGACAACAAATGCGACAACAGCAAACATGAAGACACCCAGGAAGATCGCCGTTATGAAACCGGTCTGCTGAAGAACAAATACGTCCTGATAGATGGACACTAACGCTCCTGGAAGCCTGCCCACGATACCGGCGAATATTATAAGACTGATACCGTTTCCAATACCGCGCTCCGTTATTCGTTCACCGAGCCACATGACGAATATCGTACCGGTTATGAAAGTTACAACGGTCTGAACAGTGAAACCCAGGCCCGGATTCGGTACTATCAGCATGCCCTGGCTGTTAAGACCGATAAGGTACTGTGAAATACCCAGTCCCTGTATCATGGCAAGCAGAACAGTACCGTACCTGGTGATCTCCGTTATTTTCTGCCTTCCGGCTTCACCCTCTTTCTTGAGTCTCTCAAAATAGGGGAATACCGAGGTCAGAAGCTGAATGATGATCGATGCTGAGATATAAGGCATTATGCCAAGGGCAAATACAGAAGCTCGTCTTAGAGCTCCGCCTACAAACAGGTCGTACATGCCCATCAGTCCGCCGCCCTGGCTGAAAGCCTGGTTGAGAGCGTTAGCATCAATTCCAGGAACAGGAATGTGACCCCCTACCCTGTAAACCGCAAGGAGAAGGAAAGTATAGAATATCTTCTTTCTTAACTCCGGAATCTTCAGGATATTCTCGAAACCACGCATTACGGCAGCACCTCCACCGAACCACCGGCGGATTTAATCATTTCTACAGCGCTGGAGCTGAATGCATGGGCGCATACTGTGATTGCCCTCTTCAGCTCTCCTCTTCCAAGGACCTTCACCGGATTGAATCTGGAAGAAACCAGCCCGGCATCCTTCATTAAATCAGGAGTTACTACGCTGTCCGCGGCAAACCTGTCCAGACTCTCAACATTGACTATCTGGAATTTCCTGGCGAAACGGGCATTATTGAATCCCTTATGGCTCATTCGCCTCTGAATAGGCATCTGCCCACCTTCGAACCAGGGCTGAATGCTGCTTCTGGCCCTCTGACCTTTATGACCTTTGCCGCTAGTCCCGCCTTTACCGGTACCCCGTCCGCGGCCTAGTCTTGAAGAGACCTTAGTGGCACCTCTGGCAGGTCTCAGATGCTGTAAGCGTCTCATTATTCAACCTCCTCGACCTCTAGCAGATGCAGAACTCTGTTTATCATCCCACGTATTTCCGGTCTGTCAGAATGAATTACGGTTTGATGCAGCTTTCTCAGCCCGAGGGCTTTCAGAGTGCGTTTCTGTACCTCTTTCCGGCCGATTGCACTTTTTATCTGAGTTATCCTGAGTTTCCTGTCAGCCATCGTTTCCCCTTCTGGCAACTGCTGCCTGCCGGTATCCGCTGACTCTTTCGATCAGAACAAGATCCTTCAGACCTGTCATGGTAGCTTTGACAACGTTATGAGGGTTATTGGAGCCCTGGGATTTTGTAAGAACATCTTTTATCCCAGCACATTCCATTACTGCCCTGACTGCTGATCCAGCAATAACGCCTGTACCGGAACTGGCCGGACGGAGCATGACCTTTCCAGCTCCATGTCTGCCCAGGATCTTATGGGAAATTGTCCTGTTATCTATCAGCGGGATGCTGATCATACTCTTTCGCGCGGAATCCTGCGCTTTCCTTATAGCCTCAGGCAGTTCCGTCGCTTTACCAAGTCCAACTCCAACTTTTCCCTTGGCGTCACCTACTGCAACAATCGCATTGAATCCAAAGTTTCTGCCGCCTTTAGTAACCTTTGCTACCCTGTTTACGGCGATAAGCCTGTCAATGAGACCGGCTTCTTCGAGCTTTGATACCCTCTTCTGATTCGATCTTTCTCGCTTATTCTGTGTTCTGTCCAATGTACTGCCTGTCCCTTCTATAACCTGAGGCCGGCTTCACGGGCATTTTCCGCCAGTGCTTTGACCCTGCCGTGATAGGCATGTCCACCACGGTCGAAGACAGCTGTTTCTATGCCCTTCTCCTTAGCCCTGGCGGCAAGAAGTTTTCCAAGTCTGGAAGCCTGTTCGCATTTACTCTCTTTCTTGACAGCTGAAAAACTGCCTGATTTCGTAGTAAGCGTAAGCAGTGTCTCCCCGGTCAGATCGTTAATCAGACTTGCTTCGATATGCTTCAGAGATCTTCTTACAAGCAGCCTCGGTTTATCGTCAGTTCCAAACAGTCTCTTCCTCAAATGGAAGTGCCGACGTCGGAGGCGCTGCCTTCTGGTTAGCTTGGCCATTAGTCTCCTCCTGACACTAAGTTATTGTTTTGACAGCTTTACGCTTGACGTACTGATTCGAATAGCGGAAACCGATAAGATTATAAGGTTCAACCTTTTTGATCTTATACAGCTCCGCGCTGAACGCACCTACCAGATGCTTGTCAATACCGCTGACGGTGAGCGTAAAGGAGTTCTGTCCCGGTTTTATTTCAATTTCAAGACCATCAGGTATCTCAAAAAGCACTTTGTGCGAAAATCCAAGCTGCATTTCAAGTATCCGCCCCTGCACTTCAGCCTGATATCCTTTGCCTTGAACCAACAGGATTTTGTTGTGACCTTCAGAAACTCCCTTGACCCGGTTTGCCAGGTGAGCCCTGGTCGTTCCGTGAAGTCTGGACAGTTCCCTGGTTTCACTTTTCCTTGACAGTACTATCTTATCTTCACCGATCTTGACCTTTATCCCGGTGGGTACGGTCAGGTTCATCTCCCCCTTCGGGCCCTTAACGGTGATTAAATCCTTCTTACTGGTTACTGTAACCTTATCAGGCACAGGAATGGGTAATCTGCCTATTCGTGACATCCTCTTACCTCTCCTTACCAGACGTGGAGCAGTACTTCGCCGCCCACGTGCTGTTTCCTTGCCTCAGCATCGGTCAAAATGCCTCTGGGAGTTGTAAGAACAGCTATCCCGCGTCCACCCATTACTCTTGGAAGATTAGCGGCATCAGCGTATACCCTGCAACCGGGTTTAGATATTCTCTTGATCCCAATGATCAGAGGTTGATCATTACTGAAAGCCAGGTAGACCCTCAGTATCCCCTGCTTATTATCCTCTATTCTTCTGAAACCCCTGATGAATCCTCTGTTGTAAAGAGTTCGTGCTATTGAAGTCTTTAACTTCGATGCAGGGATATCAACTATTTTGTGTTCTGCCCGGGAAGCATTTCGAATCCGGGTAAGCATATCCGCTATTGGATCTGTCATTGACATATATTTCTGCCTCCCTACCAGCTTGCCTTGCGTACGCCCGGAAGAAGGCCCCTGTTGACCATGTCCCGGAAACAAATACGACAAATACCGAATTTTCTCAGATAGGCCCTCGGGCGCCCGCAGATAGAGCACCGATTGTACTTTCTCACCTTGAACGCAGGGGTTCTCTTCTGTTTTTCTACAAGAGCTTTTCTAGCCAATTTCTCTACACCCCCTGCTAACGCGAACTCGCGCGGAAAGGCATGCCTATGAGCTTCAGAAGCTCAAGACCTTCCTCATCCGTGGATGCGTCTGTTACTATGGTTATGTTCATTCCCCTGAATTTATCGATACTGTCCACATTGATCTCAGGAAAAATCGCCTGTTCTTCAACACCGAAATTGTAGTTGCCGTGTCCATCGAATCCTTTCGGGGCAAGACCCCTGAAATCCCTTACCTGAGGTATGGAAAATGTAATGAGTCTGTCCAGAAACTCCCACATTCTGTCTCCTCTTAGAGTGACGAATGTTCCTACAGGGGTCCCTTCTCGAAGACGGAATCCGGCTACTGATTTCTTTGCCTTTGCTACAACCGGCATCTGGCCAGTAATAGTTGCAAGCTGTTCGGTGGCGTTCTTCATGTTGTTCGCGTTGTCCATGGCTTCTCTTCCGAGCCCCATGTTTATTACGACTTTCTGGATTCGGGGAATTCTATTAACGTTATCGTAATCGAATCGCTTTATCATCTTATCCCGAAGCTCCTCTACGTATAGTTTCTCAAGTCTTGGTAAAGTTCTCACTGGTCACCTCCTAACCGGTTGATATTGTTTCGTTGCATGCTTTGCAGTGTCGCTGAAGCCTGCCTTCGTCATCCCTGATCCGCTTTACACCGGAAGCTTCTCCGCAACCGGGACACACAACATGTAGATTGGAAAGATGTATTGCAGCTTCCTTCTCAATAATTCCTCCCTGCTGATTGCGGGTAGACGGTCTGGTATGCCTCTTTATGAGGTTCAATCCTTCAACGATAGCACGATTGTTTCGCGCATATACCTTAAGGACCTTACCTTCCTTGCCCTTTTCAGTGCCGGTGAGGATACGTACTTTGTCTCCCTTTCTGATATGCATCAGATCACCTCCGGAGCCAGGGAAACTATTTTCATGAAATGTTCCCTCAGCTCACGTCCAACAGGTCCGAAAATTCTTGTAGCGACCGGCTGGTAGGATTCATCCAGTATGACCGCTGCATTATCTCCAAACCGGACGGATGTTCCGTCCTGCCGGTTCAATTCTTTCTTAACCCGAACAATAACTGCCCTTCGCACTTCCTTGGCCTTGACTGCACCATCTGGCAGGGCATCCTTAACGGAGACCACAATGATGTCTCCGATGGAAGCGTACCTGCGCCTTGAGCCCCCAAGAACCTTGATACACTGAACGGTACGGGCGCCGGAATTGTCCGCAACTTTCAGTTTTGTCTCCTGCTGAATCATCGCCGATACCTCCTATCGTGCCCGTTCCACTACATCGAGAACACGCCAGCGCTTGGTTTTCGAGAGAGGCCTGGTCTCAGATATGGTAATCTTGTCTCCCGGGTTGCACTGATTCTCTTCATCGTGGACGTAATATTTCTTTGTTGTTCGGTAGCGTTTCCTGTAAACCGGGTGTGCCTTGAGGGATACAACCTCAACAACGACCGTTTTATCCATGGCACTGGAAATGACGGTTCCGGTAAGAATTCTTCTACTCCCTGTTTTTACTTCAGCCATATTAACTTCCTTCCCCGTTCCCCGATCCCAGCCCCAGATCACGCTCTCTGATCAAAGTGAGTGTTCTGGCGAGATTCTTCCGTGTAGTTCTTATATGAAGGGGATTATCAAGCGGCTGCGTAGCTCTGCGAAACCTGAGATTGAAGAGTTCCTGCCTGAGCTCCCGAGCATGCTCTTCAAGCTCTTCAGGGCTCATTGAACGAAGCTCATGGGTTTTCATCTACAGATCCTCCTTATCCCGAACCATGAATCTGGTTTTAATGGGAAGCTTGTGTCCCGCAAGTCTCATGGCGGCTTTTGCTAGTTCAACCGGAACTCCTTCAAGCTCGAACATCACTCTTCCCGGTTTGATAACGGCAACCCAGTGATCCACTGCGCCTTTTCCTTTACCCATTCGGGTTTCGGCAGGAGTTGAAGTGACGGGTTTGTCCGGAAATACTCTTATCCAGACCTTCCCGCCTCTTTTTACATGCCTGGTGAGCGCAACCCTGGCCGCTTCGATCTGAGCACTGGAAATCCATCCGGGCTCCAGCGCCTGTAATCCATATTCACCGAAGGATACGGTACCGCCGCCTTTGGCTCTGCCTCTCATACGGCCACGGTGCTGCTTTCTGTACTTGGTCCTTTTGGGCATCAACATAGCTGATCACCTGCCATCCACGGGAGCGGATATCGGCGGCTCATGAACTTCACCTTTGTATATCCATACCTTGACCCCTATGGTTCCGTAAGTAGTCAACGCAGTTTCCCGGGAGAAATCAATATCCGCCCTGAGAGTGTGGAGTGGAACCCTGCCTTCATGATAGGTATTTACTCTGGACATTTCCGCGCCACCGAGCCTTCCGGCACATGATACCTTGATTCCTTCAGCACCATCAGTTATCGCATCTCTGATAGCCATCCTCATTGCTCTTCTGATAGAGACCCGGCCTTCTATCTGACGGGCTATCTTGTCAGCTACAAGGGTAGCGTCACATCTGTCTTTTCTTATTTCCTGAACCTTGGTTCTGACAGTTTTGCCGCCGACCAGTACTTTCAATTCATTGGTTATCCTGTCAATATTAGATCCCTTGCTTCCGATAACCTGACCCGGACGCGCAGTCCAGATCACTACTTCTACTTCCTGCGGTTTCCTGAGAATTTCAATCCGGGATACTCTGGCTTTCTCCAGCCTTGACCCCAGGTATCGGCGGATGTCGGTATCTTCTTTGAGATACTCCGCATACTTCCTGCCCCTGGCAAACCATGTGGAATCCCAGCCACGGCTGATACCAAGACGGAGGCCGACAGGATT
>JAUWSL010000076.1 GCA_030610085.1 Candidatus Aegiribacteria sp. | reverse complement strand
CCCGGAATTGTGCCGATGCCGTATTCATCAAGAAGGTACATCGCTGCATCCTGTGATGACATGCTGCCTTCGTAAGCCGCAAGTGTGAAGAAGGCGCCTCCGGCTTCCCGCCAGGAAAGCGAACTGCTGCCTTTGAGCGCCATTCTGCACATCTCCAGCCGCTTCGAGACTCCCTTCGACATCTTCTTGATCCATTCCTCTTCCTTAAGAGCTTCAAGAAGAAGATACTGGGAGGGAGTGGGAGGGCAGATGACAACGGAATCCTGAACCTTTATCGCCTGTTCCAGCAGATCGGCTGAACCGAACAGGTAGCCCAGCCTCCAGCCCGGCATACCAAGGCTCTTGGAGAAACTGCCCAGGGTCAGAACATGTTTTTGGTGCTCATCCTTCCAGGGATGCCAGTGGTCACCTGTAAATACGAACCTTTCGTAAGTTTCATCGATGATGAGAAAAGTTCCGCTTTCCCCAGTCATTTCAACAATACGCATCATTACGGCGTCGGGGATCACTTTGCCCGTAGGATTTCCAGGATTGACGATACCCAGCAGCGATACTTCAGGAAGCACTCTGTTCAGCTCATCCAGCGGTACAGCCCAGCCTCCGTTATCTTCGATCATCGGTATTGAACGCAAGCCGAGATCACTGAACCTGACCGCGAACACATGATCGAAGTAGTAGGGTTCAATGACCGCTACACTTTCCCCCGGATTGGAAACCGCAAGCAGTGCGCTGAGGAATGCCTGACTCGCCCCGCAGGTAAGGTGAATCTCAGAGGCCGGATCAAGATCGATTCCCCTCCTTCTTCTGAAATCTTCTGTAACAGCCTTTCTCGCCCATGGAAATCCCGGATCAGGGCTGTACCTGTGGACCTGGGGTTCCCTGATTTTAAATGCGAAGCTATCAAGAACGCTTAATGGGGGTGAGTACCATGGAACTGCCTGAGCCATGCTGTAAATTCTTCTGCCCGACGACGAAAGATCGGATATCCTGCCCATGATTTCCGCGATGGGGGGCATTTTTATCGATCTCATTCTTGCAGACGGGCAGAAGCTGTTCATGTATGTGCCTTTCGTTTGATATATTGCAGCCATGAAAGAACTATAAATGAGTAACCCGGATGAGAAAACCACTGGAGTTCATTTGAAAATTTTTGTAACCATCAACTGCCATGGAGTTGACGCTTCAGCAGCGGGCGGAATCGCTCTCGCCAGGATGATGTCTGAAACGGGGCATGCAGTTATGGTCCAGGCAGCCCCTGATGGCCCCGTCAGCATGGCTGCAGAGGCAGAGGGCCTCGAATGTACCGGTCTGAACCTTCGGAAGTCAGCCTTTGTTACCGGCCTTTTGCCCTTCAGGAAGCTTATCAGGAGTTTTGCACCAGATGTGATCTGTACGACACGGGCAGACGGTCAGACTGCTTCAACAATGATCGCCGGTGATGTCCCTCTGGTCAGGATAAGGTGTGATATCAGGAAACCCCGTTCAGGCAGGTTCTGGAAACAGGTGGACAGCAAAACGGATCTTGTCGTATTTCCATCCCCCTTCATGATAATAAGAGGCTATACCGGAGAGAGAGAGGGGCCTGTTGCGGTAATACCTCATCCTGTGGATACAGATCTGTACACATCCGGAGAGGAGAGGGAAATATCCGAACCTCTTCTTGTTTCCATCGGCAGGCTCAGCCCCATGAAAGGGCACAGAACACTGATCAGAGCCCTGGAACTGCTGCCTGAGTACGTTAAAGCGGTTATTGCCGGGCCTTCAAGTCAGCAGTCAGTTGATGAACTTGAATCATTTGCCCGCAACCATGGTGTGGAGAAGAGGATTACCTTTGCCGGGAAGGTTGAAGATATTCGTGATCTTTTATCGCAGGGAACAATTGGAGTTGTCACAAGCCTTGGTAGTGAAGTTGTTTCCAGGGCCGGCATGGAGATGATGAGCTCGGGACTCCCCCTGCTGGCTGCGGCCACAAACGGACTGCTGGATCTTGTTGAGGATGGCCGAACCGGTCTGTATCATTCTCCTGGAAACTACCGGCAGCTCGCCTCGCAGACGTCTTTCCTGCTCAGAAGCCCCTCCTTGATCCGCAGAATGGGCAGGAGCGCCAGGAAGATGTGCATTGAGAGACTCAGCTACCCCGTAACTGCGGAAAAATGGAATCTTACCCTCGCAGCATTATCTGAAGGGAACAAGATCCTCTCTCGCAGGTATCATCAGTAAAGTAGAAAGCGGGTTGATATGACAGCAGTATTTATTGTTATGAGCCTATTATTGACGGATTCTCTGGAAACAGTCGATTCCTTTGAGGAATACCTGCCAAGATATGTTGAGAACAACGCATTCGGACCTGGAGAGAGGCTGGAGTTCAGTGTTGAATACGGTATTTTAAAAGCGGGGACAGCGGTTCTCGCGGTTACCGGACCGGAACAGTACGAGAGCCTGATGGCTTTCAGAGTAACAGCAACTGCCCGATCAAATCCCGCGTTCAGCACGTTCTTTGAGGTTAACGATGTCAATGAAGCTCTTCTGGACATAGTCCAGTTTCATACACTCAAGTTTTCAAAGGACCTGCACGAAGGTGATTTTCAATACCGGGAGGAAGTGTTCTTCGATCAGGATGCAGGGATGGTATACTATCCGGAAGAGACCGATTCTTCACTTATGCAGATGGACATTCCACCCCACGCTCTGGATGTTTTGAGCTGCCTGTATTTCGCCAGGACACTTCCCCTTGAGGTTGGGAATACATACTATGTGGACAGTCACGTAGATAACGATAATTACCCCCTCGAGATCATCGTTTACGAGAGGGATCGTATAAGAGTACCAGCTGGAGAATTCGACTGCATAATGGTTCAACCTGCATTGAGATCACAGGGTATTTTCGATCAACAGGGAGAGATCTGGGTCTGGCTTACCGATGATGAGAGGCACATGCCTGTTCTTATGCGAAGCGCCATCGTTATTGGAGAAATTGTATGTGTACTCGAGGATTACACGCCCGGTACCCCGATTCAAGTTGATAACCCGGGGTTTGAGATCTACCGCACGGAAACACAGTGATCCCCGGCGGAGAGCTCGCACAGCGGGTCGAAGAAGCGATAGAGAGACTTGAGAGATCGGGAATAGCTGCCTCGAATGGCAGATCACTGGCTAACGGTATCCGGATAACCTTCACAGAAAAAAGCATGAGCTGCGGGATCAATTTCTATTACTCTGAAAAAAAAGGCTTTTCTGTAGTTCCCGCCGGCGGGGATACCGATCTTTCAAAGAGAATAAGAGGAATCCTGTTATCGGATGCTCCAGTATTACCTGACGAAACCTGGACAGGTTCCGATGAAGCAGGAAAGGGTGATTACCTGGGGCCGCTGACCGTGGCTGCGGTTTATGTAGATCAGCGGCGAGCCGAGCAGTACCGCAGCATTGGCATTACCGATTCCAAGGTACTGAGCAACGATTCTGTAAGAAGATTCGCTGAAAGTATCAGAGCTACTTCCGAAGGCCGTTTCTCCGTTGTATCTGTTTCACCACAGGATTACAACACCAGGTTCGAAAAGCTTTCCAGAAAGGGAATGAACAGCCTGGATCTGCTGGCAGAATGCCATGCCGAAGCCATAAAGGATCTATTTAGTAAAGTACCGATACCCGAGCGGGTTATCATAGACAAATTCTGCGATGAAAAGCGGATTGCATATCTTCTTCCTGAAGGAAATTACATACTCGATCTCCGGATAAGGGGAGAGTCGGATCCGGCGGTCGCTGCGGCTTCAATACTTGCCAGGGATGCATACCTTGAAGGGCTGGATCGGATTTCCCGGAAATTCGGGATAGAAGCTGTGTCCGGTTCCGGACGAGATATCGATATGGTTGCCAGGGAGTACGTTAAATCGTTCAGTGCTGATGTTCTGGACGAGGTAGCCAAGGTTCATTTCAAGAACACCCTGAAGGTTCTGTCACTGTTCAGCTGAATCTTTTCGGCTATTTGTTTTAAGCATGCCCGGAGCAGAGGTGAATTTACACGTATCGGTACCTCTGTCACTTATTCCCCCCGAGCAGGCGTTACACCGGTATTTAATAGCCGCTTACGCCAATACCAGTTCTTGACATGGAAAATGCATTCTCTTATGTATCCCGCTTGTATAGGGAGATATGTTCTTCATTCGTGATTAGATAGCAAACGAATAGAAACCCCGAAAGGAGCCATTGTGAAGTATTTGATAACTGGAATCCTTACAGCTTTCCTTCTGGTGCTCGCTGCTGGATGCGGAGAAGAGGCTGCCGAGGAAATTACTGAAACAACCGAAGAGGTCACTGAAGAAGTTGTTGAAGTTCCCGAGGAAGTCGTAGAAGAGGTTGAAGGAGCTCTTGAAGAGGTTGAAGGAGCCCTTGAAGAAGTTGAAGAAACCCTTGAAGACATCGTAGAAGAGGTTCCCGAGGACATCATTGACGAGGCTGAGGAAATCATTGAAGACGCTGTGGAAGTCATAGAGGACGCCGGAGAAGA
Source organism: Candidatus Aegiribacteria sp. (assembly GCA_030610085.1). GTDB lineage: Bacteria > Fermentibacterota > Fermentibacteria > Fermentibacterales > JCC-6 > Aegiribacteria. The sequence goes on along the minus strand of JAUWSL010000076.1, from coordinate 1,265 downwards.
GCTCGAAGAGATACTTTAAGAGGAAGTACTTTCTGAAGAAGCTATTCGGTAACTTCTGAATACTTCGACTATATATCAGGGCGGTGCCTGCGCACCGCCCTCTCCTTTTCTCATAAAATCAGTGATACTGCTTATGCCGCCCGAAAGCAGTGGAATCGATCCTTCCCTGAACCAGTGTTCAGGGAGCAGCCCGATATATGGATACCTGGTGAATCTTCTGCCTATAAGCACAAGGGCTTTACGTTCGGTCCTGTTTCTTATCAATCTGCCGGCAGCCTGGATTACGCGGACTATCCCCGGAATCGCCCATGTATGAATAAAGGCATCCAGACCGCGCATCCGGAAGCTTTCTGAAAGCAGTTTCATTCGGAGATTCATACTCGGAAGTGAGGGTCCAACGATGATCGCTCCGAGAAGATTCTCCGAACAGAGGTCTATCCCTTCTGCAAATACACCCCCGGAATCGGTTAGAACAAGCTGATTTTCCGATTCGATACGCTCAATGAATTCTTTTCTGTCTTCACGGCTCATTCCGGGAGTTTGAACAAGGAGTGAAATACCACTGTCCTTAAGAAGAGCGGCGATCAGCTCAAGGTAGGCGTAAGACGGAAAGAATACAAGCCATGTACCGGGCATTGCCGAGTAGATCTCTGTTATCCTGTCCGTAAGCAGGGCTGCTGATTCCCTTCTGTTTCTGTACTTTGTGTCTATTTCAGGACTGATCCAGACTCCGAGATTCTCTCTTGGGAACGGCCAGGCGATCTCCCTTGAAACGGTCTTGTTCTCATCGGGGAATCCAAGAAGGTATCCGAAATGGTCGAAGGGGGTCAGTGTGGCTGAGAAAGCTATCGAACTGTAACAACTCTGTAACCTTTCCAGCAGGAATTCAGACGGATCAGTGCAGAACCACTGCATTATATGATCTCCGTTCTCAGAACGGAAAAGCAGGTGATACCTTCTGTCTGTAACTCCCGAGATCTTCGAGAAATCGATGATCGCTTTGAACATCTCCCGCAACGGCTCTGGAGGGTCACGCAATTCGCTTATATGTCTTATCCACCTGTCGGTGTTCAGGGGAACTTCAGTTTCCGGCGGCAGTTCAATCTCTTCCTTCCCGGCATTCTCCAGAAGGATCGTCCATTCCTCGAATCCCTCGATCCATGGATGGAGAAGTTTCTTCCTTTTAGCCGGGCAGCTGGCATCTTCCAGAAGTTCAGCAATCCAGGATAGTCTGATCTCCGGAGAGTAGTAGTCCCTTGCCCTTG
>JAUWSL010000008.1 GCA_030610085.1 Candidatus Aegiribacteria sp. | reverse complement strand
TAATAGAATAATAGTATCCAACTCAGCCAACCTCCGTCATGTCTGGTACCCCGTAGTGGAGGTATTTCGAACTGTAACCGTGGTCGGAAATGAGTTCTAATATTCTGAAATCTGGTACCCCCGACGGGATTCGAACCCATGCTTCCGGCTCCGGAGGCCGACGCTCTATCCAGCTGAGCTACGGGGGCACCTCTGATTTGTATGTATATGCAGTAGAATAAGTTAGAAGCTTATTTTCTGTACTTCCGGTTTCTTGTCTTTTTCAAGAGTAAGAAGCGCCATTGTTCTGTTTCCTGATGATCCTGAGATCGCTCCAGGGTTCAATCTCAACACTCCATCTTTAATGTCATCGTTGAATATATGTGAATGACCGAAAATGATGATATCCGGATTCTGAGACTTGAACCTTCTGAAAATCCTGTTCTCTATTCCGAATCGTGCGCCGGTACCGTGTGTCATGCATATCTTGTGTCCTTCAAGCTCCAGTTCAAGGCTTTCAGGGTATCTTCTGCAGATATCGAATGGATCCATGTTGCCGTGTACCGCTTTTACGGGCGCAAATCTTTCGAGGTCGATGATTACGCTCTGGTTGACCATATCACCGGAATGCAGAATGAGGTCCGATTCTGCACAAATCTCATATACCCGGCCGGGGATTGCCCCCAGCCTTGTAGGTATATGAGAATCTGAAAGAACAGCTATTTTCAATTACTTGTTTTTCTTCTTATGCCTGTTTGCCCGGCGTCTTTTCTTCATTTTGTGCTTAGCGATTTTCTTACGCTTCTTCTTCTTTCCGTTGGGCATTTATTTGGCAACCTTATTCTTTACGAGTCTTGAAGGCTTGAACACAGGAACTTTCCTTTGTGGAACTTCTACAGCAGCACCTGTATGAGGATTCCTGGCAATGCGTCTTTTACGGTCTACAACCTTGAATGTACCAAAACGTCTGATCTCAACATGTTCGTTCCTGTAAAGGGCTTTTCTGATCTCATCAAGGAATCCGTCAACTACAGAAGCAATATCCTTTTTATTCAGGTCGATATTACCGCGTCCCGAAATTCTTGATACGATGTCTGCTTTTGTCATTTTTTTTCCTCCGTCGTTGTTAAGGGCTTACCGGTAAATATGATTCCGGTTGTTTTAATTACATAATTCTAGTTACATTCCGCAGAACGGTTAAGATAGACAATAACAATGAGTTCGGCAAGGGGGTTAATGAAATGGGTCAAATCTGTGTTTATATTCTTATTGTTTTATATTTGCAAAAATAAATTGTTTCTTTTTTCTATTATAGAAAAAACGGAGAGATACATTCATATTTCTTTTCTGATTGACCTGACCGTAGTTCCTTCAACTTGCATAGACATTTTCAGGAAAAACTCACCCCGGGGATTCTCACCCTGGCTATATAAAAAAGCGGAGAGCATGACTCCCCGCCTTTATGGTGGAGCTGACGGGAGTCGAACCCGTGACCCCCTGACTGCCAGTCAGGTGCTCATACCAACTGAGCTACAGCCCCTCTGAAGTAGGGTACACTACGAAAATGGCAGTAAAAGTCAATAGGGATTTGCTCATTCCTGAGGTATATCCAGCCTCCAGAATGTCCCTCCTGACGGTATTCTTACGAATTTCGCGGACAGTTCAATCATTACAAGCTCTATTGTCATTGAAACAGTCCCGCTGAAAAGATGACCTCCCCTTGCTGTCATATCTTCGTCAGCAAGACTTACATGAAGGTGAACGAACGGTTTATCCTCCTTCATAGAGACATTCCCTTGAAGCGAGAGTATCTCCGAAGATGGCTGAACGATCTCTCTGGCGTACTCTTTACCGTCATACCTTCCTATCTCGATATTCTCGAGCATTCCTATGCCAGCTACGATTGCCGCCGATTCAACTTTCTCTTTTTCGCACCAATTGGCGAGCGTCCCGGGGAACTCTTCTCCTATATCGAATCTAATGACCGTTCTACTGTCGTTCCTGTACAGGACTTTCATTTCAGTTCCCCCCTGTCCAGCTTCTTCTTCCGGTGTCTATTGATCCGTGCTCAGCCGGACATCGTATCAGATAGCCGCTGTTTGATAGTTCGAGTATATACTCCTCACCGTTTTGGGGGCATACAAGCGGCCTTACTCTTCTTGCATACTGATCCAACTGCTCTAAATCTGATGCCCATTCACCTTGAGCATCACAGTACCTCGCCTGATCGGTACATATTGTGTTCAGATTTGCTCTGCATTGTCTTCTTTTTGAGATCTCATCGAGGCTCTCCGAACCGTCTCCGCTGCACGCAGAGAAAGCGATTAAAACCATTAGGGCTGATACAGTTTTTAGTGTTATCAATCCTTTATTGATCATTGATAACAACCATTTGCCTTGTCACCGGGTCTATACCTGAAGTGATGAATCTCGCGAAATAGAGCCCAGAAGGCACACTTTTCCCATCTTCATCCGTACAGTTCCAGGTCAGTGTTCCGGTTTCAGCCGGTTCCATTCCGATGACCCTCACTATTCTTCCCGCTGCATCGAAGATCCTTAATTCTGCGGGATTGTCAGGGGCGCTCCAATTGAATGTGACCGATGTAAATGCGGGATTCGGGCGGGGTTCGGAAATAAAGGGAAGTGGATGTGGATTATGCGGTGATGAAATACCAGTACCCGTAACGGGTATATCTATTGTCTGAAGTATATGATTCCTGCTCCATACAGTTAATGCAGCTGTATCGTATTCGTCAGTAGCAGTAATATTCATCGTAATCTGCCCTGAGGCGTCAGTATAATCAACTTCGTACATCGAAGGATTATCCCATTCCCCCTGCAAAAAACATACTCTGGCATCGTCTACAGGGCCTGAATTGTCCGTCACGGAAACTGTGACACTGTTCAATCCAGGTGAAAGTGTATCCGGTCCGGTCAACTGCAGTACGCCATCCGGGGCTTCCGACCACATTGGAAGTTCAGGGTCACCGAAGAGAGTTATCGATTTCGCTATCCAGTCGTAATGTGTATCGGATGGTATCAGTGGTATGAACTCATCCCAGGCCATTGCATGGGCGACACCGAGGTTGTAGAGGTCTTCAGTGAAGAAATTAGCAAAGAACTCCTGATCTACCAGCTCATTCCATTGATCCCCCGGTTCGGAAGGCTCTCCCCAGCCGTATCTCGTGTTCATCATGCAGAAACCACCGCCACCAGGTGATCTGATCCAGGCTTCTGCAAGGCAGGTGCCCGTATCGAATGAACCGGAAAGGCAGGCTATTGTGTTCCAGATGGATACCCTGCCATTCGTGGAAATGTTGGTAAGACCCATGAAATCGCCACTGCCAAGGCTTCCGGTACCTATAGAAACGCTTCCGGTGCTGCCGTGCCCGGAATGGTTTACGAGCTGCATGCCCATGTTCAGCATCTCCATAGTCGCTGTATAGCTTTGAGTGCCATTGCTCTCGTAGTGTTTGACCACAGGCTGCCAGAGTACAGGTGTATAAAGTGTATCAACTTTTTCCTTGCCTGCGCTGCCGGGGCAGTACGGGTTGCTCCAGAGAATACCGGTGGTGAATCCCATGGATGTATACCACGGGTCTGTATCTCTCGCATCGCGTAATGAAGGCATTTCGAAAGAAAGAACCTTGTTCACGAAAATATCAGCCTGCGGGGCTGTCTGAACGGAAGCCCTTCCAATGAAGTAATCAGGATGGTAATCCATACTATCACCGACGAGTTCTCCCCAGACACCGTTGCCGTTGGCATCCCACAGGTCAGAACGTACCGTAAGGTCGTTCATGTCCTGGAAGTATATATCGGCTGCGGGGTCTCCCGTATAACCTTCAGCTGTTGCGTAACAGTTCCTGTGAGGTACTAGTGGTGTGTCCCCCCCGAGGAGGAGATATGTGGGTGGTGTCTGGCTGTATATGTCCCTCAGGAAGAATCTGAGTTTCGGAGCAGCATCAACACCGCTATAGTTCGATTCTATGTATTCCATGGTCACTATCGCCGCAGGTATACCTTTCATGGTCTTGAACTGCGCAAGGGGCTCAAAGACTGAAACCAGGGAATCCCTTGTGATAATGAGGTATTCCCCCCATGGAAGATCATTTACCGGTACAACCGGCATACTGTTCATACTCAGCTCTTCAGGGTTTATAACCTGACTGCTGATGACATCCTCCAATACTCTGAGACCTTCCGTCCCCCTGCCGCGGGGAATACAGCCGATATCTTCGTAATGGTAATGGATCATCATCGAGATTGAGCCTGTAAGAACGGCTTTTCCGGTGGATGGGTTCCAGGTTAGAGGAGATATTCTCATGTTAAGAATACTGTACCCCATCAGCTGGCCCTGTGAAACCTGAACAACAAGTGGGTTCTCCGCCTGTTCATTGTAAGAAACAACATTCCTTGGAGTCGGTGAAAAGAGTTCCGGTCTTGAAAGAGGTACTCCATGCTGGACGGGTTTGAGATCGTACGGCCCGTGCAGTACGGTCTCACTGGAGGATACGACGGTTACTGAATCCACCATTGCACCGAATGGAAGGAGTACGGAAGCAGGGAATACCGGGAGAGCCGGATCACCGGGAACCCCCGTGTTTACCGCACCAGGCAGATAGAAATACTGACCAAGAGTACTTTCTCTGACTTCGAGATCGGTCAGAGGTATCTCCCAGTTGATGAGCATTTCACCTGCAGATACTGTTGATATAAGTATAAACAGAAAGAATATTGTTTCTTTTTTCATTTTGTTCCTATCGTATCAGGTTTCCATCAAGGCGGTCAGCCATCCTGTGCCGCTGATCTCCTCAAGCATTATTTTCATCATAATCGTTATGGGAACAGCAAGTATCATACCTAATGCTCCCCAGAGCCAGGCCCATGCTATAACCGCCAGAAGTACAGTTACCGATCCGATGGGAAGCGAGAACTGCATCAGTTTGGGTTCTATGGCATTCGATACCGTATTGTTTATGGCCAGGACAAGGATTATCACAGGCCAGGCATCGAGAAAGCTGCCGTGTTCGAAAACGGCCATCGTATATAGAATAACCCCCAGACCGGCAAAAAGTGAACCGTAGATCGGAATGAAGTTCATAACGAAACATATCGATCCCCAGATCAGTGCATCCTGAGGGTTGAGGAAAATCAATAGACCAAGGCCGATACAAATGCCGGTTATAGAGCTGGTAGCAAGCTTAACCAGTATGAACTTACGTGTATTGGATTCTACTTTTTCGGATATCTGCATTATCCTTTTAAAATTGGATTTTGTTAATTTATCTTCCAGATTTGCTTCAAGCCGTCTTCTTCCGATCATGAGGAATGTGGCCAGGAACATTATCATTACGAAGGTGAAAACACCCGAGATAATAGGTTTGGCTGCATTCGGGGCTATGCTCATCGCTGATTCCACCAGGCCGTTTATATAATCAGTCACCGCTGCCGAATCTCCGAAGATGCCGCTGGAAACCAGCCAGCTCTTTATGGGCACCACAATATTGCTCATTATCTCATTGCTTTTGCTGAGAATGAGAGCTATCTGTCCCCTTATCAGGAGGTATATTCCAAGGGAAAGGCTTACGAAGAGCAGTATTATGAAGAATACCGAGAATACCGCTGCAAACTTCGACTCCTCGCTTTTATGCTCTCTGCCGAATCTGCCCATTATCCGGCACAGCATATTGTCCGCCATGCCTGCCGTTCTGTTTACCACGGGCTGAAGGAGAAGCATGATGAAAAAAGCAACTGTAAAGGGTACGAATACTCCCGCAGCGGTTTTCAGAATGGTACCTGCGGCAACTATACCCAGCAACACAATTGCCATGTTGAAAAGCCTGCTGCCGTAATGATCAGTCACTTCTATCTTCCTCCCTGCTCAACGTACCGTATTCTTCCGGTCTGCGATCCAGAAGACAATTAATGCGGCTTCTCATCGCACCAACATCCTTAAGATCGATTTCAAAATCGCTTACACCTTCCATAACATGGCGGCCTTTTATCATTTTACCGCCCGGGTGGACTACTCCGCCACCACCACCGAACAGGACCCCGAGATGCTCACCCCCGAGGTTGCATCCCACTGCGAATATCTGGGCTTCTGCCGCCCTGGCTCTGAGCAGTGATCTGAAAAGCTCCAGCCTTCCAGCGGGCCACTGAGCAGGAACGAACATGATCTCAGCACCGGCCAGAGCAAGCCTTCTGCTCAGTTCAGGAAATCTCAGATCGTAGCAGACTATTCCGGCGCCTGTTATATCCATAAAGGGGAATGTTCCACCGCATCTACCGGGGATAAACGCTTTATCCTCCCCCATCTGCCTGAACAGGTGAACCTTTTCCGTCTGGTATGCCAGAGTACCTTCCGGTGAATATACAAGCATTCTGTTCACCACTCCGAAATCGGTTTTCACTGGAAGGGTTCCGCCTATCATCCATATGCCGTTTTCCCCGGCAGCCGAAGCTGTGGGAAGATCCCTCAGATCTTCCTCTTTCAGGGCAAGAGAAGAGATACTGTCAAGAACATACCCCGTTGTGAAAAGTTCCGGGAGAACAGCGACATCCGGGACCGGTGACATTACAGCAGCCTCGGAGAATCTGTGCATATTTTCAGCTGGAGAACCCTCTATACCGAGTTCCACAAGTCTCAGAATCATCGAATCTCCATATCAGGTATTATGTAATATAGTATCATAGTGATTCTCAGTATAATATGTTGATTAAATCTTTCATTGAAACATTTTCATCATTCCGGAAGGGAAATCAGCCATGTCCAATCCTATTATAAGCAGAAGAGGCGACAGCATTCAGGAATCGCCTATCCGTAAACTGGCTCCGCTGGCCGCAGATGCGATCAAAAAGGGCATCAGCATTCACCATCTGAACATAGGCCAGCCTGATATTCCGACACCGGTTGAGTTCTGGGACGCTGTAAAATCAAATATCAGCAATGTTCTTGCTTACGGCCCGAGCATCGGTATTCCCGAACTCAGGGAAGCCATTTGCGGTTACTATTCCAGATCGGACATCTCCATCGAACCGGATCAGGTGATGATAACGACCGGGGGTTCAGAGGCTGTTATTTTCTCGATGATGGCAGTCTGCGACCCGGGTGATGAAATAATATGTTTTGAGCCTTTCTATACTAATTACAACGGTTTCGCGACCCTTGCAGACGTAAAACTCGTACCAATAACATCCAGATCGGAAAATGGTTTTCACCTTCCCCCTTCCGAGGAGATAACTTCCAGGATAACGGAAAAAACCAGAGCAATACTCATATGCAATCCCAATAATCCCACAGGCACGATACTCACGGATGCGGAAATATCGGATCTTGCTGATATCGTAACCAGTAACAACATCTATCTGCTTGCAGATGAAGTGTATCGGGATTTCGCATTCGATGGAAGGGAACACTCGTCCATTCTGGAGTTTCCAGGGATTGCCGACAGGGCTGTGGTCATGGATTCCATTTCCAAGAGGTTCAGCTCCTGCGGGGCAAGACTTGGCAACATCATAACCCGAAACAGTTCTCTCATGTCAGTTTTCGTGAAATTCGGCCAGGCGAGACTCTGCCCTCCCACCCTCTCACAGTACGGTGCTGCTGCGATGTACAGATCCATGACTGCGGATTATTTCAGCTCGGTTGTTTCGATGTATCAGAACAGGCGGGATATTCTCATGCATGAGCTGCACGGGCAGGAAGGAATCTTCTTTCTTAAGCCTGAGGGGGCTTTCTATGCCACCATAAGGATCCCTGTTGAGAACTCCGATGACTTCACCGCCTGGATGCTTACGGATTTTTCCATTGATGGATGGACCACGATGATCGCTCCTGCTGAAGGATTCTACGCTACTCCGGGAATGGGCCTTGATGAGATCAGGATAGCTTACGTCCTGAACGAGAACAGGATGAGATCAGCTCTCGAGATATTAAAATCCGGCCTGCAGGAATACCGGGCCAGCAGATAAACAACTATCAGTAGGATACAGCATCGGGTGAAAGATTTTCGTCTTTGCCCGATATGACAATGAAAACACCCGATGGAACGCACACGGCCATGTCACCTGCCCTGCTCAGCCAGCTTTGCCTCACACAATCCTGACCGGGACATGGCGAACTTGATATTCTTGCCCTTTCGTTCTCTATACTGATCTCCATTTCACCGAGGTTCCCTATAACAGTGAATATAGAATCTACACTCAGCTCGTAGTGTAGGATACTATCCCCTGTATTGACCTCGAGTCGGCATTCGGATGTTTCATCCCCCCGATCATTGAAACTGAACACAAGAAAGAAAAGAACCAGAGGGACAGCGAGATCGTTGATGCGGAAAAAGGGGAATTCCCTAGCCGATCTCATGGACAATATTCAATGCATGACCGCAGGAAGCGCATTTCCCGTTTATCATGCCCTCCGTACTTACTAGCCATCCCGATCTACCTATGCAGAGGGCGCCGCAGGATGGGCAGAATGTATCCGATCTTTCAAGCGAGACGTTTCCTATGTATACATGATTCAGTTTTCGGGAAAATATCTCTTTTGCCTTCAGCAGAGTCTCGATGAGGGTGGTCTGCTGTCTGAGTTTGTACCTCGGGAAGTACCTGGATATGTGAAGGACTGTATCTTCCCCGCACTCATCGCAAATCCATTGAGCCATCTCCATCCATTCCACCGGATCATCGTTCTCTTCAGGGATTATCAGGAATGTGATCTCGAGGTGGCATGCAGACCTGGCAAGTGTTCTGATTGTCTGAAGAACAGTCTCCCTGCTGCCGCCGCAGTGTCTTTTGTAGAAGTCATCGGACCATGATTTGAGGTCTACGTTCCAGGCGTCCGTGATCTCTGTGAGCTGCAGGAGAGGATCTGGATTTATCTCACCGTTCGAAACCATTACGACAGCTCCTCCGCCTGCCCGTACAAGGGGAGCCGAATCGGCTATGTATTCAAACCAGATGGTCGGTTCGGTATACGTATAAGCAATACCTCTGCTCTCTCCTTCCATAGATATTTCAGCCAGATCGGCGGGTGATACGTACCTTGTCGGAACGCTGCTGTTCTGGGAAATTGACCAGTTCTGACAGAAATCGCACGTGAGATTGCATCCTGCGGGACCTGTGGAAAGGATGCTGGTGCCCGGAAGGAAGTGATAAAGGGGTTTTTTCTCTATGGGATCAACTGCCAGTGAAACACATTCTCCATATCCGGGCAGGTATGGTTTTCCGTCCTTCAGCCCTCTGACCCTGCAGTGTCCCAGGGCAGTGGAATCGGGTTCGAAAGTGCAGCCTCTTGGACAAAGAAGGCATTTCCATCCCTTCTCATCTCTCCTGAACCACTCAGGATCCCTCATAGACCGCCCCTTCTCCATTCGGTTACCTCTCCGTTCACATCTTCCGTCACTACGATGATGAGATTGAAAAGAGAATCAGGTAAATTTTCCGCGGTGTCAATACCGCCTACAGAAACTGCAGTTGCAAGGGCATCACCGAAGGCTGCGTTCGCGCATATTACTGTCACTGAGGCAGTCCCCGTTTCCGGATATCCCGTCCGCGGATCCAGGATATGACAATAGCGTTGTTCACCATCGAAGAAGTAATTCTCGTAATCCCCCGAAGTGGCGACCGCCCCGTCTTCAATTTCTATCATTTCCATGATATTGTCTCCCCTGGGATTCCTCACAGCCAATCTCCAGAGCCTGCCGGTTTCAGCATCTCCCCCGCATCTTATTTCACCGCCTATCTCGACCAGTGCGGCTCCGGCTCCCATTTCACGCGCCAGGTTGTATATCCTGTCTGCGGTGTAACCCTTAGCTATGGCTCCGAAATCAAGGATAGTACCACTGCTCAATGACAGAGTGTCTCCTGAAACCATGACATTATCAAGACCTGAGATGGAGAGCGCACTGATTATATCCGCGCTGTCCGGAAGGTGAGGGTCGGACGGAAATCCCCATGTATTGACAAGAGCTCCCATTGCCGGGTCGAACAGAGAATCTGTAATTGAAGATATAAAAAGAGAACTTTTCAGCAGGTAGTCAAGGTCTGAAGATAGTTCAGATATCAGGGCGTATCCCCTCATATTAAGGCCAGATAGCTCCCCATCACCGTAGACTCCAAGTTCGTTGTCCAGATACCTTGCAAGAGAATCCATGGAAGAGAGTATCAAGCCTGCAGACTCACTCTCCGCTATTACAATGTAGGTTGCGAAGGTGCCAAGCACGGGAGTTCTGTTTTTCAACTCCAGAATCTTATCGTTGTCAGAAATGAATATTCGGACAAGCAAAGCTGAAGCAAGACTTCCAAGGAGAATAACCAGAATCATGCCGGAATTTATCTTTTTCCGGGCGGGTCTCACCTGGCTCCCCGTTCCTCCTCCTTGATGATATCAAGATGATATCTGCATAATCGGGACCCCGGCACTGAAGGCCTGCCGCATTCGACACACTTCAGAGTTTCCCCGGCTTTCCGTCTGATATCCTCTTGAGTCGCGCCAAGCTGAGTAACCAGCATTATAATGAGAAGCACAGCGAATATAGGTGCCATATATGCCGCAACACACGCAAGGTTCCATGTCAGAGGCGTTCCTTTTCCTAAAAGAAAGCCCATAGTCCAGATAACTATACTGAAAAACAGGCACAGTTTAAGAACCATCCTCGTTTGTCTCATCTGAATGTTTCCTTCCCTTAGAACAGGTCTATAAAACTTATAAAATGATTCACACCCAGTATGGCGATGCCTGTCTCATCTTCACCGGTTGCTATCAAAGCGATTCCGCCTGCCTCAACGATAATATTCAGCCATCCTATACCTCTGCCCGCTGAAATCTGTCCCCATCCGGGAAAAAGCAGTGATTTCCATGGCTGAGTTGATGGTTCAGTGTACACTTCTATTGTATCAATGGGTATGCCCCCTGCAATTCTCCATTGTGGAACATCGGGTCTTCTCAATTCAGTGGGGAAGCAGGCAGTTCCCACCTCGAATTCCCGGAGTTCGGCATTCTGCCAGAATACTTCATGGCTCAGGGTTCCGCTTAGTACACTGTCGATACTGGTTATACCGCATCTGATGCTTATCCAGCTGAGATCATTGATATCAACAACATCAAGAGCAAGGTCAGTAACACCGATACCGGAGAACCTGTTCATGCAGTCTGCTATCACCGAGAATACACGGTTAACAGTGTAAACAGGCATGTACGCTTTGTACTCCACCATCCCTGAAAATACCACATGACTGGGAGTTGAGGAATCCGGGTAGACAGCATGTTCACCCTCCAGCATCATACCTGCTCTTGTTGTAAGCTCAAGCAGAGTACGTCCCGATTCCGGCACACCCGGCAGGAGTTGAATCCGGATAACACTTATAAACGGTTCACCACCAACCAGTTCCTGTACGATCGCAAATTCAAGAGGAGTCTGAGTTGAAGCAAATGATACATGTAATAATATCGCAAGAATGAAACGCATTTATCCGATCCTCATTTCATTTATTGAGAAGACTCTTCTCCAGTTATTTCCCGCCACTGAAGCCAGGTCATCGGTACTCCAGCCTCTTCTATCGAGTACTTCCAGTATATCCGGCCAGCCGGTGCAGTCTTCCAGTCCGGCAGGAAGATTCCGGACACCATCGAAATCACTGCCGAAACCCGCATTGCCTATACCCGCCAGTTCAACCAGATGTTCAAGATGGTCTGCGATAGTGTCCAGGGAAGCGTTTTCGCCCAGAAAATATGGTACAAACGTAATTCCCACTACTCCTCCGGAAGCGGCGATCTCAAGTATATCCTCATCCGGGAGATTCCTCGGTGTATCATGAACAGCCCTGCAGTTGCAGTGGGTCGCTACTGTTCTATAGCCCAGAGAGAGAAGATCCCTTCTTGATCGATCGCAAAGGTGTGATACATCCAGAATTACTCCAGCTCTATCAAGTTCAGCTGCAAACTGTTTCCCTTTTCCAGTAAGCCCCGTATCTGTTCCTATTCCACCGCCCAGACTGTTCTGTCCGTTCCAGGTAAGAGAAACGATCGAGAATAGATGAATAATCTCATTCATTTCATGCAGATCAACAATAGGCTGACATCCCTCAAGCATAAGGAATAGTTCAACAGTTGAAAGATGAACAACATCTCTGTACATGGAGATGCCGCGGTTGAATGCAACTTGAGATTCTTCTTCCGCTTCCGCGCATATGGCTGTTACAAGGTGGGTTACTCCACCTTTTAGAGCTCTGGGCATGTCCAGCTGTGTCCTTGAATTGCCTTCCAGATACTCCTCCGGGGAAAACGTTCTCATCAGAGTATCAACGTGAGCATCGAACACAGGATACTTAATCAGGGGTGGTTCTCCTCTGTTATGGAAGCACTGTCAGGAGAAAAGAATATGCTTGAAAAACCCTGTACGAAGGTGTCGGCTTTCAGCATCAGAAACAGAACCAGAGCAAACAGAAATATGTACAGGATCAGACGGCCCTTACCGGGTTTTCTGGAATGTTTCTCCTGCCAGTGATCGATTATCGCCATTATCGTCCGCTGCTCATGGATTTCTCAATATGGAAGTGGCAGCGGAAAGTAGGGATTCCTGGAAATTCGATTGAATCAGAATAACATACTATGTATTCATCACCTACAAAGCCGTTACCCTCGTGCATCCGCGATTCTGAAACAGCATCTGAGCACTCGTCTGAGTCTCGATATTTACTCCACTCCATGAGGAATTCGGCTTTCCGAAGACCCAGGGGCCTCACGTTCTCTACCATGCTGAATATATCATTCAGTTCACCGCTCACGGTAGCCGGTTTTAGTGAATACACGTTCACAAACTTGATAGCTACGCTTACGATCATTACAAGGATTACGAGAAGGAAAGTAAAAAAACCACTTCTACCTGAAAAAAATCCTGACATATCAACCTACCATCCTGAAAGGCATCTTCTAACAATATCTTCCGCGGATTCTTCAAGCAGCCTGTCCCGCGCATCAATTTCAGTTTCTGTATCCGGGTCGTAAACCAGCCAGGTATTCACGCTTTCTGCAGCGATGATATCTATTTCATGAAGAAGGTCCGCAAACGATATCTCGACCCTGATCTCAAGCTTGTACTCCTCGACAATTTCCGCAGACGTATATGAATAAGGGGTTTTGCTGTAAGAGGCAACAATACCCTCGATCTCCGAATCCTGGTTCTCAATTGCCACTGAGAGTCTTCCGTCCCGCACGATCATCTCAATAACCCTCGAGGTTATATCCTGCTCAAGGCCGTACTGAGTGACCCTGCTGCGGAAGGGAATTACCTTGACTGACTGGATATGCTCCGGCAGACTGCCGCGAAATCCGTAACTGCAGGACATGCCTGCCGTAAGAAAAATGAGTAAGCTCAGTATTGCAGTACTGGTATTTCTAAATACCGGAATGTCCGAACCCCCCTTCGCCCCTCTGGGTTTCGGGTACGCTCTCTGCTAACCTGAATCTGGGGTAGACTACGGGTGCAAGAACCGCCTGTGCTATCCTGTCACCGCGCCCTATCCTGAACGGTTTCTCATCAAGATTCGTTAATATTACCTTAACTTCTCCCCTGTAATCCGAATCGATCGTCCCGGGACTGTTCAGCACGGTAATACCGTGCTTCAGGGCATTACCGCTTCTGGGACGAATCTGCCATTCGTAACCTGCCGGTATGGATATTTTCAGTCCGGTAGGAATCAGTTCGGTGGTTCCCGGTTTGAGAACGATATCCGATTCCAGGGCAGCTGTAAGATCTACGCCGCTTGAGCCTGGTGTGGCTCTGGATGGAAGTGGAAGACCCAACGCATGCTCAAGTACTTCAAGCAGAACATCGAGTTCCATTTCTTCCCTGCCTATTTTCAGATGTTTATCAGTCAACTTTCTGATCGATGCCCTTCATCGTCAGATCTATTTTGCCGTTGCTCTTGACTTCCGTTACTTTAACCCGCACGTGCTGGCCGCGCTTTAGAACATCTTCAACCTTTTCCACCCGTTCCACGCTGATCTGGCTTATGTGCACAAGACCATCGGTTCCGGGCATTATTTCAACAAAGGCTCCGAAGTTCATAATATTGGCTACAACACCGTCGTATATCTGTCCGACTTTGGGTTTTCCGGTTGAAAGCTCAATAAGCTCCAGGGTTCTGTTAGCAGCTTCGGCGTCATCGGAGAGAACAACTACAGTCCCGTCATCATCGATGTTGATATCGGCACCTGTTTCTTCGGTGATCGCTCTGATGTTCTTGCCTCCGGGACCTATCAGTTTACCGATCATGTCCTTTTCTATTTTGACAGTGTAAACCCTTGGAGCGTATTCACTGAGTTCCTCACGAGGACTGCTTATGACGGAATTCATCTCACCAAGTATGTATTCCCTGTTCTCCTTCGCTCTGTTAATAGCTTCACTGAGGATATCAAGAGAAATACCTTCAACTTTCAGGTCCATCTGTATCGCTGTTATACCTCTGGATGTTCCGGCTATCTTCAGGTCCATGTCACCCAGATGATCTTCAACACCAGCTATATCCGACAGTATAACGTAGTCTTTCCCATCGGTTACAAGCCCAAGAGCCACGCCTGCGACAGCATCGCTTACAGGGACCCCGGCATCCATCAGGCTGAGTGATCCGCCGCAAATCGTTGCCTGGCTTGATGAACCGTTTGACTCAAGTATATCAGACACTATCCTTACAGTGTAGTTGAATTCAGTCTTCTCCCCCGGCATGACATGAGAAAGGGCTATTTCGGCAAGATGTCCATGCCCGATCTCCCTTCTGCCTGGTCCACGGTCAGGTCTGACCTCTCCGACACTGAAGGAGGGAAAATTGTAATGCAGCATGAAATCCTTGGTGTATTCCCCCATAAGAGCGTCTATCCTCTGCTCATCCCTTGCTCCTCCGAGTGTGACTGCCACGAGAGCCTGGGTTTCGCCCCTTGTAAAGAGAGCAGAACCATGAGGGCGGGGTAATACCCCTACTTCGCAGGTTATCTTCCTGACATCACCCTCTCCGCGGCCATCGGGACGCTGGTGATCAACAAGAAGCTTTTTCCTGGCGACAAGTTTTTCCGCTTCGTTAACAGCCTTTGAGATCAATTTTTTCAGCTTATCATCCTCAAGTTCAGGATATTTACCTGAGAGTTCCTCAAGAGCAGTTTCCTTCGCTTTATCCCCTGCCTCGGTCAGAGCGTTCTTGATACCGTTACCGTATACTTTTTCAAATTCGGGTATAGCGATGGTGTTTACGGAGTCCTGAAAGCCATCCGGAACTTCAAAAGCCCTCTCAATAGGACGTTTTTCCCTTCCAACGGCTTCCCGCAGTTCCATCTGAAGCTCGTTGATCATGGCGGCCGCATCGGCAGCTACCTTTATAGCTTCCATGACTTCGGCTTCCGACAGCTGTGCGGTCGAACCCTCCAGCATCACCACATCAGTGCCCTTTACAGCAACTACAAGATCAAGATCGCTTTCGATCTGCTGATCAACGGTGGGATTGACTATGTACTCACCGTTCACCCTGCCTACTTTCACCGAAGATACGGGACCGTCCCAGGGAATGTCCGATATCATCAGGGCTGCAGATGCCCCAAGCATTCCAAGGAGACTTGGATCGTTCTGACTGTCGGAACTGAGAACAAGGATATAAACCTGGGTTTCTTCCATATAATCTGAAGGAAATAGAGGTCTGAGCGGCCTGTCTATAAGCCTTGCGGTAAGTGTTGCATTTTCCTGAGGTCTGCCCTCTCTTTTGAAGAAGCCTCCCGGGATCTTACCCGCAGCATACGTTCTTTCACGGTATTCTATTGTCAGGGGGAAGAAGGGAAGATCTCTCAATCCGCCCGATGTCGCGGCTACAAGAACTGATGAGCCGCCATAAGTGACGTATACGGCACCGTCGGCCTGCTTTGCCATTCTTCCTGTTTCAATTGTAAGTTTTCTGCCCGCAATATTTTTTTCAACAACTTTTATCATTTTTCTTATTTCTTCCTTTTCAACTCTTCTGCCCCGGCTCTCTGCAGGGGCAAACTACTACAAGCACTTTCTCAATTGAAATCCCCGATTTCCATCAGTGTGCTTTATTCCGCTGAGAAAAAATCTATCTTCTCAGTCCGAGATCCTTTACTATCTTTCTGTAACGTTCAATATCCTTGCTGCTGAGATAATTGAGCAGTTTCCTCCTTTGACCCACAAGCTGCAGAAGTCCTCTTTTACTGTTGTGGTCCTTACTATGAAGCTTGCTGTGTTCAGTGAAGTTCTTTATCCTCTCAGTGATAATGGCTATCTGTACTTCCGATTTTCCGGTATCGTTCTTGTTATCTCCGAATTTCCCGACTATCTCTGCCTTTTTATCGGCTGTTATGCTCATCTTTTCATATCCTCCATTCGTTCATCCTTTAAAGCGTACTGCCTGACATCTTCAACATCGCCGGCAATCAGCTTTTTCAGCTCTTCAGTACTCTTTGAAGATGCTGTACTTCTCAATCTCTTTCTGAAACTTACTCTTACTATACTGCCGTATATATCACTGCCCCGGTGATCGAGCAGATGCGCTTCCACCGGCCCGGTGACACTACCCGGCACGAATACTGCCGCAGGTACAGGTTTTTCTCCTTCGCCTGGCTCAACGTAACCTGCGTAACTGCCGGATCTCGGAAGCAGTTTGCAACCGGGGACCCTGACATTCAATGTAGGAAATCCGATCTTCCTGCCAAGCCCCTTGCCCCTTTGCACAACTCCTGTAATCGAATAATGCCTGCCAAGAAGCTTTTCAGCATTCCGGAGTTCTCCATTTTCAAGAAGCCGCCGAATCCTTTCGCTCTTGATCGGTTCGCCTTCACATTCCAGCGGAGGTACAATAATAGTATCAATCTCCCTTGAAGTACACCATTGACACATGTATTCCACTGTACCTGACCTGTTTCTGCCAAAATGAAAATCATATCCGACTACTATTCTGCTGAATCTCTCCTGTTCAAGAAGTTCCTGAAGAAATTCATCAGGTGATTTTTCAATTGTTTCTCTGTCGAAAGGAATGATCATGATCTTCTTCATTCCCAGTTTTCTTAGAATCCCTGCCCTTTCGGCTGCTGTTGTGAGCCGTCTGCTCCATAATTGATCACTAAAGTACTGTCGGGCTACAGGTTCAAAGCAGACTAGACATGTATCGCCACTGAAAGATGTGGCTTTTTCTATAACCTTTAAATGTCCCGAATGTATGCCGTCGAAGTTACCTAATGTAATTGTATCCATGGTCTCAGGCTCCGGCGAAAACGCAGAGCGGCTTAAGAATATTCCCATCACCTTCCGCTACCGCCAGTAGATTGTCATCCTTGTCCAGCAGGGCTACTATACCAGCCTGATGACCTTTCAAATTTCCTCCGTGTGAAACGATCCTGCACTGCGGCTCGTCGAGCACTTCTCTGTTGTAGTCCCGGAGGACCTCCGGCATGTTCAGCAAAGATCCGGCGCTGTCGATCTTCATTGATGCTTCCTCAATATTGAGTGTCCCTATCGATGTCCTCCTGATGTCGAAGGCTGCTCCACCGGTGCCAAGTTCATTCCCGATATCCCTTGCAAGAGCTCTTACATAGGTTCCCGAGCTTACAGTTACCGAGAGAAGGATCCGTGATTCAATAAGTTCTTCAAGCTTCCAGTTCTCGGTGTACACCTCTTTCACAGGTGTGGAGGGCTTCAATCCTTTCCTTGCAAGTGAATAAGCCCGTTCACCATTAACTTTGACAGCTGAATAATCCGGCACCTTCTGACGGATGGTTCCGGTGAAGTTATGTATTACCTTTAAGATATCCTTCCGCTCAAATAGTGGAACTTCTCTCTTTTCCAGAACGGCACCACCTGTATCGTCCGTATCCGTTCTTATACCCAGTTGAATACCGAAACTGTATGTCTTTCTGAAAGACAGGATAAATCTGGAAAGCCGCGTTGCCTTTCCAAGAAGAACAACTAGAAGGCCTGTAGCATCCGGGTCCAGGGTACCGGCATGTCCGAATTTTCTGTAACCCCATTGCTTTGCAACCTTTGAAGCTGCCATTCGGGAGGATATACCTGCTGATTTATCAAGAAGATATGCCGCACCTGTCATCCGGTGAGTGTCAATCGTCACTCATCTCCCTCATGATATTCAGAATCCTGTCACCTTTTTCACCGGATTCATCTTTTACCAGTGACAGAATGGGAACCGTGCGCATCCTTACCCTGGAAGCCAGCTGAGATCTTATATAACCTTTGGCAGACTCCATCGCTTCGTGCGCATCCTGCTTCTCGCTTTCGGTTCCCGCGGTCTCAAAGAAAATTGTGGCATGTGATCCATCACGGGAGAGCTTTACCCTTGATATGGTCACGTTACGCAGTCTTTTATCTGATACATCCCTGGATAGTATTTCTCCGATGATATGCCTTATATCTCCTGATAACCTGTCTCTTCTTCTCTCATCCATCGGGATTCATCCTTGCAGCAGCTGCTATAGCTCTCTGGCCAGGGATACGATCTCGTAGCTTTCGATAACGTCTCCCTGTTTGATATCATTAAATCCGGAAAGGCCTATTCCGCATTCGAAACCGGATTTGACCTCTTTCTTATCATCCTTGAAACGCTTCAGCGAACTGATTGTACCTGACCAGATATCAATACCGTTACGTACAAGCCGGACTCTGGCATTTCTCTTTATCAAACCGCTGATAACGTACGATCCCGCAATAGTTCCGATCTTCGGAACCTTGAAGAGATCTCTTACTTCAGCCGATCCAAGAAATTCTTCCTTCTCTTCCGGCTTCAGAAGCCCTGAGAGCGCCTTTGTTATGGTTTCTTCAACCTGGTGGATAACATTGAAGGTGGCGATCTCCACCTCCCGGGTTGATGCCTCTTCACGGGCTCTTACATCGGGACGAACTCTGAAACCGATGATAACTGCATTTGAGGCAGCAGCAAGATTGACATCGTTACTGGAAATGCCGCCAGCACCGCTTCTGATGATGTTAACGGAAACTTCTTCATTCCCAAGTTTGGTAAGTGTGTCTACTATGGCTTCCGCTGTACCCTGAACGTCCGCCTTGACGATAAGGTTCATAGTACCTTCGGTCTCAGCGGATTGCTGCCAGAAATCCTCAAGGGATACCATACTTCCAGCATGCAATTCTCTTTCCCTCTGCACGATCTGGCGTCTTCTGGTTATACGTTTGGCCTCGTG
Source organism: Candidatus Aegiribacteria sp. (assembly GCA_030610085.1). Classification (GTDB taxonomy): domain Bacteria; phylum Fermentibacterota; class Fermentibacteria; order Fermentibacterales; family JCC-6; genus Aegiribacteria. The sequence continues at coordinate 9,412 of JAUWSL010000008.1, read as the reverse complement.
CTCAGAGCTTACAGCTACTATCGGATCTCCAGCGTCAGGAACGTCGTTGCAGCCGAGTATCTGTACAGGGGTTCCGGGACCGGCACTTTGAATCTCGTTATCATTTTCATTGTACATCGCCCGAACTCTTCCACGGCATCTTCCGGCAACAAAATCGTCCTCTATCCTCAACGTTCCATCCTGTATTATCACATTAACGACGGTACCGCGTCTTGGATCGACCTCACCCTCCAGAACCGTTCCTTTTGCAGGTCTGTCGGGAAAAGCTGTTAATTCCAGCATCTCTGCCTGCATCAGCAGCTTGTCCAGAAGATCATCAATATTCTCACCTGTTATGGACGAAACCTCCGAACAGAGTACATTCCCCCCCCACTCCTCAATAAGAATGTTGTGGGATGCCAGGTCTTTCTTTATGAAATCGGAATTGGCGGTGGGAAGATCGATCTTAGTGATAGCCACTACTATCGGAACTCCTGCAGCCTTTGCATGATCGATGGCTTCCTGCGTCTGAGGCATGACCCTGCTGTCTGCGGCAACGACAAGTATAACAATATCCGTAACCCTGGCTCCTCTGGTTCTCATTGCGGTGAAAGCCTCATGACCAGGTGTATCAATGAATGTTATCTTTTTTCCGTCTCCGAATTTTGATATGTACGCACCGATGTGCTGAGTGATCCCGCCGGATTCGGTAGCTATGATATTTGTCTGCCTTATTCTGTCGAGAAGTGCTGTCTTACCATGGTCAACATGCCCCATCACTGTGATTATCGGGAATCTGGGAGCTTCAGAAGCACCTGTGCTGACACGCTTTTTCTCGAGTTCCTTGGCTCCATAGCTCTCAACTACCTCTACTTCAAAATTGAATTCATGCGACACCAGAGATACGGTTTCGACATCAAGTCTCTGATTAGCTGTAGCCATAACACCAAGCTCCATGAACTTGCCTATGACCTTGCTGAGGGGAATAGTCATCAGTTCCGACAGTTCTGAAGGACTGGTATACTCTGTGATGCGGATAATCTGCGATTCACCATCTATAATGGTTTCCTGCAGTTTTTCAACTTTATCTTCCCTGTGTTTCTTACGCTTCTTCTGTCTTGATTTTCCAGCGCCTGAATCAATCTTGGCAAGGGTATCTCGAACGGTTTTTACTGCTTCCGCAGTAACTCTGGGCTGCTGACGCCGTTTTTTCTTCTTCCTTTTCTTTCGAGCCGTTTTTGTCCTTGCAGCCTCTTTCTCACGGTCGAACCTGCTTCTGACCTTCACTACTTCTTCAAGTGTGAGTGAACTCATATGGCTCTTAACGGATATTGTCATTTCCTCAAGAACCTTGAGCAGCGCCTCACTTGACAGATTCAGTTCCTTGGCAAGTTCGTATACTCTCAGTTTCTTCCCATCGCTTTTCTCAGCCAAGGAAATCACCCTCCTCCTTCATTCATCCAATTCAGCAATTCACACGATTCCAAATCGCTTTTCAGAACCCTGGTACGCCGAAAGACCTTTACTCCTCTGCGGTTTCAGTATCGCAGGTCCCATCAGCTTCATCTTCCAGTACAGCGTTTCTGGCTTCCTCTTTTTTCAGTTCAACATCTTTCTTTCTAGTGTCTATCAGCACTCTGGCTTCCTTCAGGATATTCTTCGCTTTTACCGGGCCTACACCCTGGACCTCAAGTATCTCTTTCAAGGGGCTGTCGAAAAGTGTATCAGCAGAATCAAATCCTGCACGAGTAAGTCTCTCCGCCAGTTTATCGTTGACACTTTCAAACTCCGAAATATCAACTCTGAGCATATCTTCCCACTTCTGTCTGTTCTCCCAGAGAGATTTTTCCTCAACTTCAATTCTGTATCCAACCAGCTTACCTGCCAGTCTTACGTTATGACCGCCCTTACCCTTCGCCCTTCCTATCTCATCATCCGGAACCGTTGCGATCATTATGGTTTCTTCTTCTTCGGTCTCATGGTTGATCCGTTTCTCGGTGACAACTCTGATGACGGTGGCGGGAAGAAGAGCGCTGGTTACAAGCAGTTTTTTATCTATGGTCCAGGGAATTATGTCGATTCTCTCACCGTTCAGCTCACGCATTACGGACTGTACTCTCATACCTTTCATTCCGACAAAGGTACCAACTGCGTCAACTCTGATGTCGTTGCTTGCCACCGCTATCTTGGTTCTGACACCTGCTTCACGGGCAATGGCGACTATTTGTACTACTCCCTCATCGATTTCGGGAGCCTCTCTCTCAAAAAGCCGTTTCACAAGAATCGGAGTGGCTCTTGAAAGAACAAGCTGCGGTTCGGTACTCTCCGGACTGAGAACTTCAACAAGAACAGGAAGAACAGTATCTCCATGTTCGAATCGCTCACCCCTGGCCCTCTCTTCAGGAGGGATGATGGCCTCTATCTGTCCTGCTACACGGACATTGACCCTGTTTCTATAAACCTGCTGCACCACACATCGAGGAATCAGCTGACCTATCCTGTCGGAGTATTCCTCGTAAACTTTGTCCCTCTCTGCCGATCTTTCGAGCGTGTGGAACTCTTTTCTGAACATGTTTATCGCCGAACGGCCGAAATCGTCAAAATTGATAGGTACTCCCACCTCATCACCGTAATCAGCTTCTGGATCGTATTTTCTAGCTTTTCGTCTGTTTATCTGAAGATGAGCTCTCTCGGTTTCAACTTCCTTGACCACAAGCATAAGGGCAAGGATATGTACATCATCCGTCTTCTGATCCCATGTGACTTTAATGTTCTGAGGAGTACCGAATTCATTCTCGGTAGCTTCCAGCAGTCCCCTTTTAAGCCACTCAAGAAGAAGTTCCTGATTCGCGCCTTTACTTTCCCTGATCACTGCGGCCAGGGCTTCTATTCTCTGATAATTTTCCGACACTTTCTATCTCCTCGCATAGCTTTGCACAGCTTTAATCAGTCCAGCACTTCCACTGCACTCAGGATATTCTCAGCGATCACATTCCTGTCATTCCTGAACTTAAGGCATCCATCGCTGTATTCCTCAAGCCAGTCAATGAAATCACTATCCACCATCTTTACTGACAGTTTTCTTCCTACGGATCTTATCCAGTCAACTTCTGAAGTGAGAAAGCGTCCTATCCCCGGTGAACTGACTTCCAGCCTGTAATCCAGCAATGGTATATCCCCGTCGATAGAATCCTTTATCATCCTTGATAATCCGGCACATTCTGCAATGTTGATCCGTCCTGGCCTGTCAACAAGCAGCCTGATCATATGACTCCTGCCAACATGCTTCTCGGTCAGATCAACAAGCAGGAGACCTGCTTTGTCAACAAGATCTTCTATAATTTCACACAGATCAGACGATTCCATTTTCTCCTTCATCCATCAATATAAAATAAAGGCGGATAGATACCGCCTTTTGAACCTAACGATCCTTAAGCGCAATCATTAACTGAAATCTAGTTCTTTCCTGTATTTATGGCAAGTCAGGTTGTGTAATTCTACCCATTATCAGATCACTCTTGAGAGCTTCAATATATTGTGAGAATTCACCGCTTTCCCGGAAGAGTCCCCGATTGGAATGATCGTTCAGCATGCTGCCTATCTGGTACTGCGTTTCATTCTCACCTATGATCTGGACCAGTCTCCTGCGGGCATCGGCGAGACGCAGAACTATCCTTTCTCCCTGATCGATACTGTAGTGCGGGATTCCGTTGTAGGATGAGCAGAAAAGAACGTAAAGCCACTTTATCTCAAATTTGATCATCTCAGCATTCAGGGAATCCTGTTCCTGCAATGCAAGTATTCCTGTATATGAATCCTCAAATAATGATGTTTCCCTCATTATCGGAACTCCGGTCCGATTGTCCCTCAGTTCCATGAAGCAGTAAAGAGGACCTCCAATACGTTCCCACAGAATCAGCAATTCATCTCTGATACCTGAAGCTGCATCCTTCAACGCGGGTGAGGATTCGATGAAGATCATTAATTCAAGTATGCGCCTGTCAAATCTGAGCAGATTGATCTCATTTGAAATATACATCATCTTCTCATCGTATTCTCGAAGCCCTGTGTTAAGGAGAGCCTGATTCAGTATATCAAGCATCTGCGTTATTTCAATCGGCCAAACTGTGATGTTATTGAAAGCATCAAAGCAGAAGCAGATAATTATCTCACTGATCGTCTCTATTCCACGGGGATCACCCTGTGAAGCTGATATGCACCCTTTTACAGCTCGATGAATTGGAAGCACCGAAAGTTCGATCTGAGTGAGGGCGTTCAGATCGCTCAGTACACCGATTGTATCTCCGTCCGTCAACCTCTGCAGGATATCCAGGCCTTCCTGCATCCTTTGGATCTGCATATCCGTATACTCATTCATTTCGGACGTAATTTCGGGATATCTGCTGTCAATTATGTCGATGAGTTCATGGTTAAGACTGTCAGCTGAATCCATATATCTGAGAAATGTGGTGCCGAAAACGAACATAATGTCTCTGAATAAATGACTTTGTGTGTTTATCCCGTCGTTCTCCATTACCAGTCTATTCAGCTTCCCCATATTAATCTGCCACTCCAGATACAAACCATCAAAGGACCGGATTAGAGGGTTCAGGGTGCTGTTCTTCACTCTATAGCCGTCTCTGTTATGCGCATGGAGATCCCATGCATTTCGGAGCGAGGCAAGAGTACTGTCAGGATATCCGAGATTGAGCCATACAAGGGCCAGATTGTTATGAACTTCAGCGTAATCAGGAGCCATTCCTCTAAGTGAATCGTATGCTGCAAGTCCAAGCCACGTATAATGGTCAGCCTCTTCGCGATCCTCTGCAGCCATTCCGTTCGTAAGGAGGATGTTCGTCATCTGTGGTGATATCTGCTGATGCAGCCTCGCATTTGAAACGTATGCACTGCCCAGGGCGTACCACCCTCCGAGTTCCTCAGGATTGGTCTTAACACATTTTTCACACCAGGCAATTGAGCTGTCGGCCATCTGCCTTGTGTGATCGTAGTAAAAGAGCGCCCTCTCTGCAGCCGCAGGATTCCCGGTACTCTGCCATTCCGCAGCGGCGTTGAAAGTGTTCTCAATCCCGGGCTGTATCTGAGTAAGGAAGATGTCCTTTCCTCTGAACAGCTCCCTCCCGGATCGCATCGCTCTGAGGTAACCGGGAAAAGCAACAGCTCCAAGAAGAATGGCAGCCAGAAGAAGGAGAGCTGCGAGACCGTATCTCCTGGAACCCTTAAGAATGGTGAATCCAGAAGGAATGGACGCAAGAAGCAGGCCTGTAAACAGCGCCAGAAGCAGCGCTGACGGAGGCCATCTGAGGGCTACCGATACCGTGGCTTCAGCCAGCAAAGCCACTATACCACCGATCAATCCCGAAATTAACCATTTATTTACTGTATTACTGTTAACGTTATGCTGGAATATGGATTCTCTTTTTCTGTACACTATCATAAAGATCGAGTATGCTGCAGCCGCCCACAAAAGCAGTCCTATAATCCCTGTATCACCGAGTATCTCAAGGTATTCGCAATGCGCATGAAGGGTATTATGGCTGACGCCGAGAATGAAGTACTCCGGATTTCTGAACTGCGGAAATACTATCTGGAATGAACCTGGACCGTACCCCAGGACAGGATTCTTCTGTATCATTTCAAGTGTGCCGGACCAGATGAGTTTTCTGACCTGAAAAGTACCGGCTTCAGTATCGGTAAGTTCATCCATCCGGTTTCCAAGGAGGAGAATTGAACCTCCTATCAGAATCAGGAAAGCGAGAAGCAGTGTCACAAGTACTCTTCTGTTCTTTCTGATGAAAGGTACGAAGAACAGAAACACGACGATAGAGACAAGGCCTATCAGGCTGCCCCTTGTTTTGCTTGCGATTACAGCACTGGTACAGAGCAGCGCGAAAAAGGCGGCAGAGATAAACCTGAATTTCGAAAGTCTCAGCCTGCTGATAAGGAAACCGGAACCTGCGGGCAGCATGGCCATTGAAAAACTTCCGAGAAGGTTCGCATTACCCATGGTACTGGAACTTCTTGCCATTCTTGCCAGGCCTGCATCCCAGCTGAAGATTATAATGCCAAAGGACTGAAGGACAGCGTAAATTGAAAGAATAGAAGTGGACACCACCATACCCCACAGAATAAAATCCCTGGCTTTCTCATTGAATGTGGCAGCAATGACGAATACGAGCGCTCCAAGGGCTGATATGCTGTACATGTACTTGAAGGCATTGACGGATTGAACACCGAAATGATATCGGAAGATCATCCACATGATAATAAGAATGAACGAAACTGCCAGTGACCTGCTGAGTCTGGCCGATGCTATCCTGCCATCCAGAACGATACCAATAGATGCTGCAAGCAGGGCAAGCGCCGCACCGCCAATATAGATAACCTCTTTTATCAGTATGCTGCTTCTGCTGTTCGTATGGACCAGGAACATCGATCCCAGCACTATCAGTATTATGATGATCTGGATTGCGGTTCTCGGGCTCCTCATTTCTTCATCTCTCTGGTTTCAGCTCGATTCATGAAAAATGAGAAGAGACCGATCAGACCAAGAGCGTGTACAAACAGAAGAACTGCCTGATAGGGCTCCAGTGTGGGCAGAAGAAGAGCAAGTGTGCCCATAAGGGTCGCTACTACAAGAAGAACCCTGACGGCCTGATTATGCGATAATCCCAGACGCATCAACCGATGGGCAAGATGATTCCTGTCAGCATCGAAAAGAGGTTTTCCATTCTTCCATCTGTATCTTAATACGAATGCGGTATCTATCATTGGAAGAGCAAGGATCAGTACTGGAGTAAAGATGGCGATCTCCCGGATAGATCCTTCCGGAGTATAAACACCAAGTACAGCTATTATCCCAAGCATGAAACCAAGCATATTACTGCCGCAGTCACCCATGAAGATAGAAGCAGGATTGTAGTTATAGAAAAGAAATCCGATCGTCGCCCCTGCAAGGGCAGCGCTGATGAAGGCGATGGAGTGATTACCGGAAATAAGATTTACTATTGAGAAAAATATAGCGGCTATAGCGCATGCTCCGGCAGACAGGCCGTCTGCATGATCAAGCAGGTTTACGGAATTGGTTATTCCAACGAGCCAGATCACTGTCAGAGGGGCGGAAAGCCAGAAAAAACTGCTTCCGGTAAGGAATACGCTCAGCAAAGCTCCCTTTGTAACGAAAACAAAACCTGCCAGAACCGCAGCAACAGTATGAAGTGCAAGTTTTATTACGGGAGAAAGACCCAGAATATCATCCACGAGCCCAACGATCGACATCAGACCGGCTCCGGTTATCACCATTATACACAGGGATTTCCATCCGAGTGAGATCATGTTTCCGTTGCCGGTGAAAAGGAGCATGCCTGCAATAACAGTTACAGCAAAGGAGAGGTAAATCGCCATCCCACCCAGAAGAGGTGTAGTCATCAGATGCCTTTTCCTTCTATCCGGTCTATCCACAAACCTGTACTTGAGAGCTACCCGTCTTGCAAGAGGGGTCAGAAACACACTCACGCTCAAGGATGCGAAAAAAGCAAGACCTATTTCTTTAGCACTCAATTGCTGTACGACCGGATATGATTCATCTGACTGTTAAGTTTCATTTACCCTCATTTTTATTCCATCAAGATTGAAAAGATGACTTCTGTCAAAGTCAATTGAGAATTCAAACATCCCTCCGGTAACCGCTTTAACTTTCGGACCGCATCTTGCTGCAAACTGCCTGCCGCTGAATTTCAGGTAGATGATATTCTCATTACCCAGGGTTTCAACAACCTCAACTTCACCTGAAAGCCGGCTTCCCTCAGATGGATGAATATCCTCAGGCCTTATTCCGAACAGATATTCCCCTTCCGGTATACCTGTAATGGGAGCATTCTCAAGGGTGATATCACCGACATGGATAATACCGTCTTTTAACACAATGTTCAGAAAATTCATTGAGGGACTGCCGATGAATCCGGCGACAAAACTGTTATCAGGATTATCGTAGAGGTCCAGCGGTGTGTCTATCTGTTGTATATATCCATCCTTCAGCACAACTATCCTGTCACCCAGCGTCATCGCTTCGGCCTGATCATGTGTCACATATATCATGGTGGATTTCAGCTTTGTATGAAGCTGGCTAAGCTCATTCCGCATCTGTACCCTGAGTTTAGCGTCGAGGTTCGAAAGCGGCTCGTCAAAAAGAAAAACAGCGGGATGCCTGACAATAGCTCTTCCAAGAGCGACTCTCTGTCTCTGTCCTCCTGAGAGTTCTTTCGGTTTACGCTGGAGATAATCGGAGATCCCAAGAATCTCCGCAGCTTCCTTCACATTATGATCTATCTTATCACCTGGCATTTTTTTCATTCTAAGTGAAAATGCCATATTATTGTATACCGTCATATGGGGATAAAGAGCGTAATTCTGGAAGACCATTGCAATATCTCTGTCCTGAGGTTTGATATCAGTTACATTCCTGTCATCTATGAAGACCTCTCCTGTAGTCGGCTCTTCGAGTCCTGCCAGGATGCGCAGAGTTGTAGATTTTCCGCATCCGCTGGGGCCAACCAGAACAAGAAATTCGCTGTCCTGGACTTCGACATCGAATTTTGCGAGAGCAAGTATGTCCTTCTGGTAAGTTTTACTGACCCCCTGGAACCTTACAGAAGCCAAGAATCACATCCTTTCATCATTCCGCAACCATAATAACAGAAACGGTCCTGCCTTCGAATGAAGCTGTCTCGGGATTGATCGGATCCCTGATCCATTTGTATCCGTTTACATAGAATGCGTACCTGTACACACCGCCTGGCAGCCAGGAAATATCCAAAGTCCAGAGACCGCCGGCATCTTTTTCCATCCTGCCATAGACAGGATTCATGATGCCGCCTGCAGCCACACTCCCTCCCCAGTCATTCCAGTCGGACACTACCTGAACTGAAGATGCTCCGGGGAGCCACAGAACAAGCGTGTTACCCGGTTCGGCTGATCTCTCCATTGGAATGAAGAGTGAGCATCCCGCAGTCAACACGAGCAGCAGGATCATCGTCACGTTAATCGTTCTTGAATTTATCATTAAAACAGTCCCCTCAGGTGAATCCGCAGGGAAGGAGAACTTTCATAATCCCAGTCTATCCCAACAAAACCAAGTACGGGACCCAGCAAAGTTGAAACGGCAAGCCCGCATGCGGGCTGAAGACTGTCATCTAAATCCCCTGAAACCGTTACTTCGGCGCAGACATCATCTCTGGGTGAATAGGATGCGCTCCCCGTGACCCTTGTGCTGTCGTTGATTATCTCAACCGCTGCACCGGCCGAAGCGAAAGTATCCGAAGTCACTGAAGATATGTAAGCCCTGTAATCACCATCGGCGTAAAAATCAAGGATAGCATCCCAGGATACCCCGCCCTCGGATATCAAACCGGCGGAT
>JAUWSL010000057.1 GCA_030610085.1 Candidatus Aegiribacteria sp. | reverse complement strand
TGATGAAGCTCCACATATCACCGATATGAGTGATCTTGTAGATCTTTGTGTACTCCCGCGAAAGATGAAGGCTGCAGAATCCCGCTGCAAGAGTCATGAAAATCACGATGAGTATAAAAACAAGCCGCTTTATCAATTCATCTCCAGTGTTCTGATGACCGTCAGGAATCCGATCGTTCCCTATGGAAACATATGCTTATGTGGAATTTTGTCAACAATATAGCAGGTTTATATTGATTATTCAAATGTATATCTGGCAGGGATCAATGGATAAATCTTCTCTAAATTAATCAGAATGCAGTGCTTACGTAAATGAACCGCATTGCTTCAGGTGAATTCCGAATGGTTGTGACAAGATGACATAACGGATATATTACAACTCACAATTCCAGTTTTTTAAATGCGAATTTATCAACAGGAAGAGGAAAGATAATGATAAGGTGTATCTTCTCTGGAATACTGATTGTCGCGGTTTTCTGTATGGCCTGCGGTGGACAGTCAGAACCATTAGCTGAGGATGCCGGTGATGACACGGTTCCTCCCCGGCCGAGTGCCTGCAGGTTGAGGGTAGCTACAACCACAAGCCTGTACGATACCGGTCTGTGGAGCTACCTCGAGCCGATGTTCGAAGAGGAATATGACGTGGAGCTTGATGTGCTCTACGCCGGAACGGGGAAAGCTCTTGAATGGGGACGAAGAGGGGATGTTGATGTGATCACCGTACATTCCCGAGCCAGAGAAGAGCAGTTCGTTGAGGAAGGTTACGGTCTGGAGCGAGTCCCGTTCGCATACAACTATTTCCTTATTGTGGGGTCACCTGATGATCCTGCAGGTTTGGAAGGAATGAATCCGGAAGAAGCTTTCACAGCACTGTTACGCAGCTGTGAAAATATTTTCGTCTCAAGAGGTGATGATTCCGGCACACATGGGAAGGAAAAGGCCATCTGGGCAGCTGCAGGGTTTGATTATGAGAATGTTCGAACATCGGGCGACTGGTACGTAGAGGGTGGAAGCGGAATGGGACCGACACTGGTCATGGCTGACGAAATGGATGCGTATACGCTGACGGATATGGGAACCTTCATCGCTTACAAAAGTGATCTGGAACTGGAACCGGTGGTCGATCAGGGTGATATGCTTCTGAACGTTTACTCGGTGCTCGAAGTCACATCATCGGGGAATCCGGAAATGGCGGCGAATTTAAGAGAATTCCTTACTTCGGATGCCGTGCAGGAGCTTATCGGGAACTACGGTGCTGATGAGTACGGCGTACGGTTGTTCACACCCTGTGCGGGTATGCAGGATATTTAGATGTCACAGTTGCTGGAAGCCTTTCGCATAGCCCTCGATATGATATTCTCCGGAGATCCGGTGGTGTTTTCAATCGCATTTCGGACTCTGATCGTATCCGTCACTGCCACCCTGATCGCGTCATTGATCTTTATTCCTGCCGGTTGTCTGATACATTTCAATCGATTCCGGGGGAAAAGATTTCTTGTCAGTATCATTCAGGCGCTTTTCAGCGTGCCCACCGTACTGATTGGTATGCTGGTTTTTCTGCTCATCTCCAGAACCGGTCCTCTTGGAAGTCTCGGCATGCTGTTTACTCCCGGCGCTATTGTACTTGGTGAAGTTCTTCTGATAGCTCCCATTATTACCGGCCTGACGATATCAGCCCTCGCAGGAATGGGAAGAGATATCCACGATACTGCAGTATCTCTCGGAGCAGGAAAACTGCAGATGGTACTCAAGGTTCTATCCGAATCAAGATATATGGTATTGACAGCGGTTCTCATGGGATTCGGCAGAGCGGTATCGGAAATAGGTGTGGCGATCATAGTCGGCGGTAATATCTCCGGTTATACGCGGACACTCACTACTGCGATTGCGCTTGGTGTCGGAAAGGGAGAAACTGCCGCTTCGATTGCCCTTGGTATCATCCTTCTGGTTCTTGCCATGATAGTGAGTTTAACAGTTAACACACTTCAGCATAGCGAGAAGCGATGATACTAGAACTTGAAAACATCTGCCAGACGAAGAACGGACAGCAGATTCTCAGTAACATAAATCTTACCGTCTCAGAGAATACATTCTTCGTTATCATGGGTCCTACCGGCTGTGGGAAAACTACTCTCCTCAGGGTAGCAGGTCTCCTTGATAAACCCTCTTCCGGGCGAGTGATGTACTCTGGTGAACCGATCCTTTATCGCGGGAAGAAGAGATTACAGACACGAAGGAAAATGGTCACAGTCTTTCAGAGACCTGTTCTGTTCAGAGGAAGCGTATTCTCAAATGTCGAATGGGGATTGCGTATAAGGGGAATTCCCCGGAGCGAGGTTGACAGAAGGGTTTCACGGGTACTTGAGATGGTGGATCTGGAAGGGTATGTGAACCGTGATTCCGGTACTCTTTCCGGTGGTGAGCTGCAGAGGGTCGCTCTTGCAAGAGCCCTTGTTATCGAGCCGGAAATTCTGATTCTGGATGAACCGACTACTTCACTCGATCCGGCTCTGAGGCTTAGCCTGCTCCGCAGACTGAGAGATCTTCATTCCGGGGCCGGCATCACCTTTATCATTGCTACTCATGATTTTACCGACGCTCTGTCTCTCGGCACGACCGGTGCTGTAATGAGTAATGGCAGGATAGAACAGATCGGAACGATTGATGAGATCTTCTACAGTCCTTCAACTCCTTCCCTGGCATCGTTTGTTGGAATGAAGAATGTTTTCCCGGCTGAATTCACCGAAAACGGAGCCATCGCTGAAGAACTTCTCGTAAAGCATACATCGGATAAGAGAGGACATGGTTTTCTGGCAATACCACCTGAAGCAATAGTTGTTTCAAGGGAAACTACAGTTACAAGTGAGCGAAATCATTTTGCCGGAACCATAATATCTGTTGAACGAACGGGCTCGATATTCAGTATATCAGTGGATTGCAGGAATCTTGTAATAATTGCATCCGTTACCAGAAGCGCTCTATCCGACCTGAACCTGATAACAGGTCAGGATGTATATATATCCTTCAAGGCAAGTGCCGTTCATGTTTTTTGAGAGGGAGATCCCATGAAGTGTCTCAAAGTTGTCGGGACAGACAATCTGATAGATGAATTCGTTGCGATTTTCAATGATACTCTGCAGAGCCGGACTATCTGCGTTATCTCAGCATGTGAGGCCGGGGAGCGCGAAGTTTCATTCCCCGGGTCGCCATCCGCGTTGAGAATAATGCAGTCCATGCCTCCGGATATTGTCATTTTACGTAACGATAAAGAATTGACAGCCCCCGTTGTGAACTGCAGCGCTGGAGACATAGAGGATGATCCAATGCTTCTTGCCAGGTACAATGGAAACGAAAATTCCATTGATCCTGAGGATATCTTAGCGAAAATGTTCGATCTGCTGCCGCAGAAAACTGCGGAGGAATGCGGCAGATGCGGCCTGGACTGCAGGCGGCTGGCTGAAGGCATTCTTCGGGGCGAGAAGAGGGTGGAGGATTGCTTCTACGCCCCCGGTGATGTTGAAGTTAAGCTTGGTGGCAGGCTTGTTGAACTGGGAAGTTTTCCGGCAGGCATTATTGAGGGGGCCGTCAGGGGTCTTGTAGCTTCGCTTAAAGGCTACAGCGAAAAGAATGATATTTCGGTAACAATAAAATCGTGATTACAAGAAGATCAGGTGATTGCCACCTGCCCTTTCTGTAGATAATCGAAGGTTAATGACACTCGCCGCAGTGATGAATCTCTTCTTCTGAAGAACAGTCGTCACAGCTGCAGTCTGTATCGCAAGTACAATCTTCTTCGCAGTCACATTCATCACAGGTACTACAATCTTCCGTGCAGCCATCAACTGTGCCGTCGCAGCAGCATTCGCCATCTACGGTTTCGCAGTGGTCGCAGTCAGGGACAAGGGTATCCTCATGAGCCTGCACCATGGCAAAGGTACCTGCTATTGTAATGCTTAAAGCAACAAGTATTATTCGCTTCATTACTCTTCCTTTTTATTTGAGTTGCATGAATGATGACCATCCGGACCATGACATTCATGTATCTGCTCGCGGGAACAATCTTCCGGTTTACCCTTCAGGTTTTCCGGTTTCTGACACTTTTTTTCGCATCCGCACATGGGTTATCTCCTTTCGAATTACATCTTTTGTCACGATCGACTGGATTCTGTCTGATAGAAAGCTGAGCGAGTAACTTCATTGAGCTGTCAAGTTTCTCTCCGTTCAAACAGTAATGAGTGTAATATCCATCTCTGTGGGAAGTAACGAAACCTTTCAGATGGAGAATCCTGAGGTGCTGTGACACCGCACTCTGGGAGATATCAAGACGGCAGGCAAGTGCATTAACACAGAGGGATTCGTAATCTCTTAGAAGGGCAATGATTCTCAGCCTGCTTTCAACACCCAGTAGGCTCATAAGCTCAGAGAGTTCCTTAAGATTACAATCCTCAGTTTCCATGAGTCTCCATTTCAGTATATAAGTATATACTAATATAGATTTCAGATGTAAATGTAAAGCATAATCACATGAAAGGTCTGGTTCTTTATAGCCTGATGCAGACTTCTTCAGCCAGATTCATATCTTTAATACTGTTTACTGTATCCTCAAGATAACCTTTGGGATATGTGGGCATGTCCGTGAATTCAGCAGAGAGGGTTTTCTGCGAATGAAAACTCTGGAGAACGTAACGTTTTACCCTTCCAATCTCCTTCAGGAGTTCGATGACATCGTCATGGTCGACAATACCGGGTACCATTGTTGTCCTGAATTCGTATACCGGCAAGGATTTAACGATATCGATAGATTCCCGGATATCCGAGAAAACCGCTTTCTCACCTGTAGCCATCAGGTACTTCGAGGGAGAGCTTTTAATGTCCATAGCGACATAGTCCGTATGATGGACTACTTCTTTCAGCCTGCGGGGCTGAGTTCCGTTGGTATCCACCTTAACGGAGAGACATGTTTCTAATTTTATCCTCTGGATAAGATCTGCTATTCCACTGTATAGAAGAGGTTCTCCACCTGTTATGGTTACGGCTTCTATGAAACCCTCCCTCTCCAGAAGCTGGTCGATGATCTCTTCATGGGTAAGTCTGAACTCCTCATCCAGCATATCGGGTCTTACAAGTTCAGGATTATGACAGAATGGACATTGAAGATTACAGCCGGATATGAATACTATGGATGATATCTTACCTGGATACTCGATCAGGCTGGTGCCCGTGAGGGATCGTATCAACTATCAGCCTTTTCAGATGCTTTGTCCAACGAAATATACTTTCGCTGAGAGAATTCCTCTCTCTTTCCCTTATTCCAGCTCTGAACCGGTCTGTAGTACCCGACGATCCTTGAATAGACTTCGGTTCTAATAACTTTGATGCGATTTTCTGCTTTGACCTCAGACATTTGTAGATACCTTTCCCAGGTTGAGAAAGAGGCTTCTCTGAGCCTCTGAATCGATGTTATCGATCTTTATGTAGCTGCCTTCCGGCAACTGCTTATATTCGTCAGCATTCACGATCTCCCCGAACTCCGCGAGTTCTTCGAAGGAGTGGGGGTAAGGGCATACAAAGTGCTCTCCTGCTATATACCCGTGAACAGGACAGATTGAGAAAGTGGGTGTGAAACTGAAGTATGGCAGGTGGAACCGTGAAACAATAGATTTTGCCAGTTTTCTCACCATTCTCCAGTCGGGAATTGCTTCGCCTATATATATGTGAACAACCGTCCCGCCGGTGAACATGGTCTGAAGAGGGTCCTGGTGCTCGAGGAGTCCGTAAATATCCATCTGCTCCGTGACCGGCAGATGGACCGAATTGGTATAATAGGGATCAGAACTGCCCATGCAGTAGGTGTCTGGGAATTCGTTTTTATCCTTTCTGGCAAGGCTGTAGGATGCGCCCTCTGCCGGGGAGGCCTCAAGATTGTAGAGATTTCCAGTTTCTTCCTGGAATTCCGCGAGCTTTTTCTTCATGAAATCCAGAATCTTGATTGACCATGTACGACTTTTCTCGGTGGCAATGCTCTCTCCGAGGAAATTCATGCAGGATTCATTCATTCCAAGAAGTCCTATGGTCGAAAAGTGATTGCTCCAGTAATGCCCCTGATTGGCCTTGATCGTTCTGAGATAATGGCTTGTATATGGATAAAGACCCTGCTCGGTAAGTTTCTCGATCAGGTCACGCTTGAGCTCCAGTGATTCTCTTGCGGCTTCCATTACTGCTGCAAGACGCATGAAGAACTCAGCCTCATCCGCTGAAGTATATCCGATTCTCGGAAGATTGATTGTAACAACTCCTATGGATCCTGTGAGCGGGTTTGAACCGAAAAGGCCGCCACCCCTGCTGAGGAGTTCTCTGTTATCAAGCCTGAGCCTGCAGCACATGCTTCTTGCGTCATCGGGATTCATGTCGGAATTTACAAAGTTGCTGAAATAGGGTACTCCGTACTTGCCTGTCATTTCCCACAACGGCTTCAGCTGGTCGTTATCCCATTCGAAATCCTTTGTAAGATTGTATGTGGGTATCGGGAATGTGAATATTCTTCCCTTGGAGTCACCCTCCATCATCAGTTCGGCAAAAGCACGGTTGATCATGTCCATCTCCTGCTGGAAATCACCATAGGTATCATCTTTTGGCTTGCCGCCGATAATCACTTTCTGATCACGGAAGGTTGCTGAAGGTTTGAGATCCATCGTTATGTTGGTAAAAGGAGCCTGGAAGCCAACCCTTGTTGGGATATTCACGTTGAAAAGAAATTCCTGGAAAGCCTGCTTGACCTCCAGGTACTCAAGCTCGTCATATCTGATGAAAGGTGCCAGGAGAGTGTCGAAATTGGAGAACGCCTGAGCTCCCGCAGCCTCTCCCTGAAGTGTATAGAAAAAATTGACGATCTGTCCAAGGGCAGTTCTAAGATGTACAGGAGGAGAGGATTCGGTTTTTCCTCTTGCTCCTCTGAAACCTTCCTTCAGAAGGGTCATGAGGTCCCAGCCGACGCAGTATGGCCCTAGAATTCCAAGATCGTGAATATGAAAATCACCACATTCCTGGAATTCCCTTATCCCTGGAGTGTAGATTTTGCTGAGCCAGTATTTTCTTGTTATCGAAGATGACAGGTAAAAATTATGCCCCTGAAGGGAGTAGTTCATGTTGGAATTTTCTTTGACCCTCCAGTCGGCTTTACCAAGGTAATCCGGAACGGTTTCTTCCATGCCGCTGAGCAGATCATCCACATCTCTGGCTTCGTTCTTTTTCTCTCGGTATAGAATGAACGCCCTCGCGGTCGAAGTCATTTTCCGCAGAACAAGTGTCTCTTCGATGGAATCCTGAATATGCTCAACGGTTGGGATTGAGCCGTTTTTGAAGTAGTTCATATAAAGGCTGGCCTCGACCTGATCCGCGATCTCACGTGCATCACCATCTGTTGATGATGAGTTCAGTGTTCTCTCTACAGCTTTTTCAATCTTCAGCTTGTTAAAGCTTACCATCTTGCCGTCACGCTTGCGAATCAGCCAGTCCATGATCTACCCCTAAGCGGCAGGATCTGTTCTCTGAAGAGAAACTGCCCTGAATATTTTCGGATGAAGAAAAGTAATTCAATGTGGGTTCTGTTTCCGTATTTCCACCTGTCGAGTATATTTTCTGGCTCACCGGTGTCAAGTGAAAAAACACAATATCTGGTGTTGTATCGATAATAAGATGTCCACATATTGAGCTATATGCAAGACAATAAGCGATCTGCAAAATCTGTGCTGAAACTGCAGTCAAAGATGAAAAACAACCTGGCTGACACCTGTTATTTTATAACATATTGCTGTGGAACGAGAAGATACTGCCAACACTGGAAAGGTTCTTTATGAAACCGCGATTACTTGCCCTGATCGCTGTAGTATTCTGGTCAACTGCGGCGTCAGCTTTCAAGCTTACTCTGCGCTGGCTGACCCCTTTTCAGCTGGTTCTGCTGGCTTCCGCCGTCTCTACGGCTGCCCTATGGACAATGATACTTTTCAGAAAGAAATGCGGTATTGAACCGGAATCTTCCAGGTACACAATTCTCAAATCAGCCGCCAGGGGATTGCTCAACCCGTTTCTCTATTACCTGATTCTTCTGGAAGCGTATAATGAGCTTCCCGCCCAGATAGCGATGGTGATCAACTATCTATGGCCCGTGGTTCTCATGATCCTTTCCGTACCGCTGCTGAAACAGCGAATGACTCTGAAAATGATCGCAGCTTCGGGAGTAAGCTTCTGCGGCATTGGAGTACTTGCACTGGGTGGCAATCCCATTGGCGGGCAGCTGCCGCTGTTCGCGATGGGACTGGCGCTTTTAAGCACAGTGATATGGGCGCTGTTCTGGATACTGAATGTCCGAGCATCGGGAGATGCCGTAAGAAATCTTGCAGAATCGTTCATATTCGGCTTACTGTACCTTGTCATATATGGAGTGGTCAGCGGAAAGATCGCCGGTATCTTCACCATCGATCTGCACGGAGTCATCGGTTCCGTCTACATCGGATTGTTTGAAATGGGGATAACTTTCGTCATCTGGCACAAGGCGCTTGAACTCTCGGAAACTACATCCGAAGTCGGAAATCTTATTTACCTTACGCCATTTCTCGCCCTTGTTTTCATCGGTACTGCCGTAGGTGAAAAAATTGGTCTCTGGACGATTGCGGGGCTTCTTCTTGTGATAAGTGGAATTATCCTTCAGGGGATGCATAAAAGGGAGTGACATTATCTTTGATCTTTCAGATTTACTCGGGGAATCGTATCTAACCCGCCCGCGACGGATACGTAGGTGATTCCGCTTCCCAGCCACCTTTCCGCTGCCATTCTGATATCTTCCTCTGTCAGTTTTGAGATCAACTGCATAGTGCAGCTGTCGTGGTCCAGCGGAAGCTTCATTGCTGCGTATGTCAGCAGTATGTGAGTTATATTGCTGTACTTGATCATGCCAAGTTCCTGGCGGCCTATGTATGAGGCTTTTTCAAGCCGCAGTTCATTTCTGCTCACGGTACTTTTAGTTAGATCTTCAAGTTCCCGCTTCAGTTTCTGCATTGCTGCCGGGAAAGCGGAAGGACTTGTGAGAAGCAGAGAGACTATCCTCCCTCTGTCCCTAAGCGGGATATAGAGACTGCTTACATGATATGACAGGCCAGTTTCCCGTATGTTTCTTCCCAGTCTTGATCCTATTCCCTCACCAAGTATTCCGTTGAGAACTGAAATCGCGTAGGAGTCAGTGTGAAGTCTCGGGGGTGCCGGTGATCCGATCAGGATGGCTATCTGCTCCCTGCCAGCAAGGTTGATGTGCGTTTCGGATGAATCACTGTGGTTACTGACCTTGACTATTTCGAGGGGAGGGTATTCGGGATCTTTCCAGTTTGAGAAGTGCTTTTTGATTATTCCGATCAGACTGTCTTCCTGAAAACTTCCCACTGCAACGATATTGGTTTCCGAAGGTCTGCAGCACCTTCGATGGAAATCGATTATGTGCTTTCGTGATACTGCTTCCAGTGATTCCTTCGTGGGCACCGCCGCTCTCTCCGGGGGATATGTTGACTGCCTGGAGAAGGAATTCATGGCAGCTCCCACAGGGGATTTGGTCCATTCCTCAAGGCTTGAGACCGCATCTTTTCTTACAGCATCGATATCCGCCTGACGGAAGGCCGGGCGGATAAGCAGATCGGAGATCACAGACAGGACTTCTTCCACATCCTTGCTCAGCGATGTGATGATACCTCCGGCAAAATCACTGGTCGATGAAAATTCCACACTTGTTCCAAGGTATTCAAGCCGTGCATTGAATTCTATGCTGTCTTCATCGGGTGTTCCGTACAGCATAGTCTCCGTGGTAATCTCCGACAGACCCGTCAGGCCGTCAGGTTCTCTGTTCGAACCCATCGAGCAGGAGAAACCCATTGATACAATAGGAAAGGAAGTATCCCTTTTCAGCAGTACTCTTATTCCGTTGTCAAGCATGATATCCTTTGTATTATCAGATACAGAAATGTCAGGTGCCCTCAGGAGCCTGTCGGGGATCTCTATTTCGGAAGGCTCCTGACCAGAGGGAGGGAGCAGATCTGTTTCGGAAGAGGTCGTGGTCACAGCAGGTGGACCGGCCCCGGCTGTACGGGAAGGCATCAGTACGGAGACAGTGGATAATCCCTTACTGAAATACCTGGATGCGGCTGATCTGATATCATTCTCATCAACTGTATTACAGGCTTTTATTGAATTCCAGTAATAGAAGGGGTCATGGAATTTCGCGTATCCCGTGGAGATTCTTCTGGCCCTGCCAAGAGGGTCTGCATCTGATATTATGCTCCAGGCTTCCCGGCGATTCTTGAGGGTTTTCAGAATACTATTGTCGATACCTTCCCGCCCGATTCTATCCAATTCTCTGAAGATGATATTCTCAACCTTCGATACGGAACCATCTCCGGGCAGCACAGCCCGCACCACGTAAAGTCCCGGCATGATAAGAGTATTCGTTGATACGGAGACATCAAGGGCAAGTGACGGTTTCACAAGAAGCTCTTCAAACCTGCTGGATCTGCCGGACGCAAGGTAGATTGAAATGAGCGAAAGCGGTGACGAATCCGCATGATCCCCTTCCGGTACTTTGAATCCAATGGATACTCTTGGAAGGTGCGAAGGATGTTCAATATCTGCTCTTACCTGATCTGCAGCGGGGTGCGCAGCGTTGATATACGGTTTCTCAACCGTATGTCCCGCATTCTTTCCGAAGAGTTCCTCTATTTCTGCAAACACATTTTCGCATTCGATATCTCCAACTACAGAGATCACCGCGTTCGAGGGATTGTAGAAATCCCTGTAGAATTTCATCAGCTTCTTCTGAGAGAAAGACCTGATATCATCCTGTGTGCCAATGATAGGTCTGGCATAAGGATGACTGCCGAAAGCCCGGCTGTACAGAAGTGAATCAAGTGTGCCTGCCGGATCATCCCTGTGAGTAAGAAGTTCCTCTTCCAGTATGACCGCTGTTTCGGAAGTGACATCTTCTTCAGTCATGCTGCTGTTCTGCATCCTGTCAGCTTCAAGTTCCAGAATATCACTGAGGCCGGCCTTTGGTACTGCCGAGTAATAAACGGTTATGTCTCTGGATGTGTATGCGTTTGCCATTCCCCCGTTACGCTGTATCATCTGCCAGTAGGTGCCGGGGCCGAACTTCGCCGATCCCTTGAACATCATATGCTCGCAGAAATGACTGAGACCCAGTGTTTCAGGGGTTTCCCAGAGAGAACCGGCCCGGTACACCAGGCAGACGGCAGCTACAGGAGAGTACCGGAGTTCCTGAAGCATGACCGTAAGACCATTTTCCAGTTTCTCTACTCTCAGATCGTCCGGCAGAAAAGTCCCGTTCATATTCTGCAGATGTCTTCCTGTAGTTCATCAGGTCCCACGGCTGATTCTGCAGATACTGGCACTGCCTGAAACATCATAGCCAGCGAAGATATTATCATGAGTGCAACCTTTCAGGAATAATGGATTATGTAGTAACATGACAGTATGCAATAGAGGAACAATATTCACAATAGTATACTGAATTCATTAACCGGCGCTTCTGAGTTTCGGTTGCTAAATGAATCAAGTAAGCATGACAGGGGAATATGGAAAAAGCTGTTACAGTCACGGTCGGGTATTATCAGTTTT
>JAUWSL010000034.1 GCA_030610085.1 Candidatus Aegiribacteria sp. | reverse complement strand
GCGGATACTCTATGTCAGAGTTGAACCACTTGAAAACCAGGGGGAAGAATCGGACTGATGCTCCCTTCGGGACCATATATCTTCGGAGAGTAAACTATATGCAGGCTAGAACGACGACACCATCATTCGTTCTTCGCAGAGTCCGATGGAGTGAATCATCCCTCATACTGACACTTTACTCCCTTGATTTCGGCAGAATATCGGTTATTGCCAAGGGAGCTCTCCGACCAAAGAGTTCATTCTTCGGAAGAGTTGAGCTTATTTCCATGGTTGATCTTTCGCTTTCCAGAAGGGAAGGCAGAGAATTGGATACAGCTACCGAAGCTTCGGTCATCAACCATTATGAGTCAATCCGCAGCGATCCGGAAGCCTTCGTTCATTCCTGTCTCTTCATCGAATGGCTTCTGCACTCGCTTAAAGGCACAGAACCGTCCCATCCAATGTTCCATCTTATTCGAGGTGTGTTTGATAATTTCGCCGCAGGCGCTCCCTTCTGGCCTGTATTATGTTCCGGGATCGAGAAGGTCCTGAGGCTTTCCGGCTTCGCTATGGAAATCGATCGCTGCACGCAATGCGGCGGGGATCCCGGTGGATCGTCTCTATGGGATGCCTCTTCCGGTGGTATCGTATGTGAGAACTGCAGCAGCGGCAGTTCTGAAAGAGTTCCGCCCGGTCTGATCGCCTTCGTACGCAAATCCAGAAATGCCAGACTGGACGAAGTCCGGAACCTGAAACTCTGGCACGGTGGGTACAGGCAATGCTTTGACCTTATGAAAAGATTCGCGGAAGTACATTTGGAAACTAGAATTAAATTGAAATCACTTTCCGTACTGGAGGACCTTGAAAATGACCGCTGACGTTACCGACTTGATGAAAAAGCTGGTATCTCTCTGCAAAAGACGGGGGTACGTATTTCAGTCAGGGGAGATCTATGGAGGGCTCCAGTCCTCATGGGACTACGGCCCCCTGGGTGTTGAGCTGAAGAAGAACATTGAGGCCAGCTGGTGGGATTTTATGGTATCCACCCGACCGGACGTTGTAGGAATGGATTCAGCAATAATTACACATCCTGACGTCTGGAAAGCTTCAGGTCATCTGAAGAACTTCCATGACCCGATGGTTGACTGCATGAAATGCAAAAGCAGGTTCCGTCAGGACAATATTGAGGGGGACAGTTGCCCCGAATGCGGAGGTTCACTGACCGAGCCAAGAGATTTCGGGTTAATGTTCAAAACGCAGATGGGTGCCCTGGAAGATGATTCCGCTACAGTCTACCTGCGCCCCGAAACCTGTCAGTCTATTTTCGTGAATTTCCGGAATATCGTAACCGCGACCAGGCAGAAACTGCCCTTTGGAATCGCTCAGACGGGAAAGGCTTTCAGGAACGAGATCACTGCGCGTAATTTCGTTTTCCGGTCCAGGGAGTTCGAGCAGATGGAAATGGAATTCTTCTGTCTTCCCGAAGAAGCTGAAAAATGGTTCGAGTTCTGGCTTGACGAGAGATTGAAATGGTATCGCGAACTTGGTCTGAAGAGCGGGAATATCAGAACCCGAAGACATGATGAAGGTGAGCTTGCGCACTATGCAAATTCCTGCTTTGATATCGAATACACCTTCCCCTTTGCCACTGGAGGCTGGGGTGAGCTTGAGGGTATCGCGAACAGGACTGACTATGACCTCAAGGCACATATTGAAGAGAGCGGGCAGGACCTGTCCTTCCTTGACCAGATCAATAAAGCAAAGATTATTCCATACGTTATCGAAACAAGTGGTGGTGTTGGAAGAACCATGCTTGCGGTTCTTCTTGATGCGTACCGCGAAGAGGTGGTAGAAGGCAGAGAGAGGATCGTTCTCGGTCTTCACCGCAGCCTGGCCCCTGTCAAAGCCGCTGTACTGCCGCTTTCAAAAAAATTGTCCGGAAACGCGATGGAAGTTTTCGACATGATAAGAACTCTTTTCCCGGTGCAGTTCGATGAGACCGGTTCGATCGGCAAACGCTACAGGAGGATGGACGAAGCAGGCACGCCGTTCTGTATCACTTACGACTTCGATACACTTGATGATAACTGTGTCACTATCCGTGAGCGGGACTCGCTGGACCAGATAAGGATACCTGTTGAGACCCTGGCCGAAAAGCTTTCGGCCCTCATGGATAACGGCTGGCCTGCAGGATAGAAATGAAGCCCTTTTCAGTAGTAGTTCCGACCTGGAGTAACCTGGAATATCTGGATCTCATGTACAGAGGGCTTACTGCAAACAGCGCTGTAACTCATGAGATCATTATCTTCTTTAACGAATTCGATGAGTCCTGCAGGGACTGGGCCCGCGGAAAGAACATCCTGTACTCCGGCTGTGCGGAGAATACCGGTGTATGCACAGCGGTCAACAGGGCTGCTCTGAAGGCAACAACTGATTTCATCTGCTTTATGAATGACGATATGTATCCGCTGCCCGGCTGGGATACCGCCCTTGCGGGATATGCCGGTCTTACAGATAAACTGTGGCTTTCCGGAACCGCTATTGAGCCGGGGAATTCCACTCCGTGCTACATAGGAAACAGGAATTACGGTGATTCTCCATCCACGTTCGAAGAGGAGAGATTACTCAGTGAGTACAGAACCCTCATTCGGCCCTACAATGTAGTCAGCACCTGGACTCCGGTTCTTCTTTCCAGAAGGGACTGGGAGGCCATAGGCGGCTTCGACGAGGAGTATTTCCCCGGTTTCGGCAGCGATCCCGATCTTGCCATGAAAATGTACCGGTACGGCTGCCGGCATTTCATAGGAGTGGGCAACAGTCTGGTCTACCATTTCTCCAAAGGGACAACTGCCCGTTTTGCGGGCCCCGGTTCGATGGATCCACGTGGATATTTCAAGAACAAATGGGGGATCAGCTGGAAGAAATTCTTCAGAAAGGTCATTCACCGCGACTCTGTCATCACCCCTCTGCTGCTTGACAAAACACCGTAAGTTTCTGCAGACATCTTATTCTCTACTCTTTATATTCTCTTACTCCACGAGAGCCGGCAATATCATCAGGAATGGTATCCTGCCATCCCGATCTTGCGTTTTCCCTTGAATCGAACCTCTGTATATACGGCTTGATATCGAACAAAGGTGTTCCGTCTATTACGTCTATATCCTTAATATGAAGGACATTGCCTTCAATACTCATCAATCTTACAAGACTCATCCCCAGCTTGTTAGGACGGTGCGGAGCACGCGAAGCAAAAATACCCTGTTCCTGATCCGAAAGATAAGGTTTCAGCTGCAGGCAAACCTTTCTGGACTCATGGAAATAATAGAACAGATAGATATGAGAGAACCCTTCGAGACCCCTCAAGCCGTCCGCATATTCGTCCTCCAATACGACTCTGCCCTTTATGTCATTGCAGAAGACCGGCTGTATCGGAGTTCTGGAAACATCTTTATGCGGGGAATGAATAACGCCTATCGACCGGAAGCCAAATGTATCATCTTGCATGGAATAACCTCAAATCATGAGTGTCAGTTTCAGGATACTCAGCTTTCAAGGCGATTGATCAGAGTTTCCAGATAGCGTGATTTCAACTGCTTACTTGCGAGGACCTGCTTGAGCGGTGGAAGTTTCAGGATGACGCCTAAAACTCCTGCCATGGCTCGATGGCTCCATAAGACCCTGTTGTCAAAGATCAGGTTCTGCAGCTTGCCCCGTTCAATGGCCATTAACACTGCCCTGTGTACTCCGTTCAGTGGAGTAATGATCCTGCTCGGCCGGGATTTCAGTTGAATACTGCCTTTCGGACAGGCTCGGGCGCAGACTCCGCATCCAAGGCAGATATCTTCGTCCAGCTTCGCCACTTTCATGTCGGGTCTGACCGGATCGTTCGATGAAACCAGTGTCATAGCTTCCACCGGACAGGCGCTAACACACAGGCCACATCCGGTGCAGTCGGATTCGGTTACAACCGGAATGAAATTGGTTGTATGAACAGGGTTCATAATCGCAAAGCGCCGTGCCGCGATCATCGCTTCGCAGCAGCAGCCACAGCAGTTGCAGATGAAATTGACTTTCTCTCTCACATTTTCACCGAACTGAACCAGGTTGTGCTCGTAAGCTACCTGCAGCAGATCCAGGCATTCTGCCACATCCAGCGAACGGGCGGAGCCATGTCTGATGAGCGACGCGGCAGTATCACCGAAAGTCATGCATATTTCCTGCGGAGCATCGCAGGCTCTGCCAAGGTGAGACATCTTATGACGGCAGTAACAGACCCCGACACCTCTATGCGCTGCTTTCTTAATGACTTCGGTCGCCCTCTCGTAATCCAGAACATGCAGTGCATTCGCAAGAGACAGAGCCGGTTCATGAACAAATGTGCGCCCCAGCTGAGTTTGACCCTGAGTGAACAGCGCCCTGACGAAATCTTCTTCCACATTCAAGTATTGATAAAACAGTTCGCTTAATACCTTCTGATCGATATCATCCCTTATACGCATCATGGAGAACTCGAAAAAACCCGCCATCGGAGGAGGCAGGGCATAAACGAACTCCCCATTCTGTTCGATGTCAACCAGGATGGAACGGCCGGCCAGTTCATCAAGCACCTTTTGAGTGCCCCTCAGATCCATTTTCCAGATACGGCTGGCTTTCTTCGCTGTGAAAGGTTTGATGGGCATGAGTGCAACCAGTTCCGCCTCTTTCTCACTGAAGAGCATCTTCAATATCCTGAACAGCAGTTCAGTTGGAGGGGCGCCCTGAGGAAAACGATTCAATCTGTCGGCCAACCTGTTGTATCCGGTTTTTAACGTGTTATGAGCCATGTTTGAATTGTTCTCCCATTGATCGGAGTTAGCTCTAATGAGTGATTTTACTATCCTTTGCAATCGCTTTTGTATAAATGTCCAGTTATTGTTTGTCAACAATGCACAACTGCCCGCTCAGATGTCTCCAACAATGACTAATCGGTTCAGTATAAAATCCGGGTTAAAGGATGCCGGAAAACCCTAACTCACGCACTTGTACAGTGTGTTGTACAGCTGCTTGTTCTGGTTGACTTCCTAAGCCATCGGTTGTAGAATTCTCTGTCAGTTCTGAGATTTTGAAAACCTCACTTCTTCCTCAACATGACCTAGGAGCGTCAGCACACATTCATGTGTAACTTACGATTCGAGCGTACTTCTTCTGTGTCTTTGAACTTCATAGTATGGACCATATTGAAGAGAGTTAATCAACGAAAGCTATCCCTGACCGAACAACCCCGGAATTAGAGGCAGTCTTATGAAAATAACAGTCATTAGACCCCCACTGGTCGGAATGAGAGGTGATCTATTCGGTAGTATACCCAGCATTCCTGTTAATGTTTCGTATATCGCTGGTGCCCTTATGGATGGGGGACACGATGTGGATGTTATAGACTGCTACGGTGAAGAGCCTCGTTGGTATCGCAGGTATAATGATACGTTAATAATGAGGGGTATATCTCCTGATGATTTGCTGGAGCGGTTCGATGGAAAGACAGAGGTGGTTGGTATCTCCGTCAACGAAGCAGTCTCTCACGCCGTATCTTTAGATATCATGCAGGTCCTGCGTTCGCGTTACTCTCATCTTAAGTTCGTTTTCGGAGGGCATCACGCCACCGCCGTTGCTGATGAGCTCGTTAACAAGCAGAATGTGGATTACGTAGTACTATCCGAAGGTGAGATCACAATACTTGAACTGGTAAATGCTCTCGAGAAAAAAGAACCTGTAGACTCCATCGATGGAATAGTCTGGAAGCATGGTAGTAACAAAAGGAAGCATTACGTCGAAGATCCGAGTTCGCTTAATGTTTATCACACAGATGTATTACCATTGGAGAATTACTGGCGAATCCGCTACGCCCATGGACCGACCAATGGGCGTTACATGAATGTTGTTACAAGTCGCGGGTGTCCCTACAATTGCAAGTTCTGCCCATCACCGATGATGAGCCAGAGGAAATGGCGTCCTCGATCACCAGAATCTGTTGTTGAGGAATTCGAGTATTACATTGACAAGTACGGAGTGCGTGACTTCCATATCAACGATGAAAACTTTTCCTCCAGCCCGGAGAGAACTAGGAAGATCTGTGATCTGATTACCGAGAAGCAGCTCAATGTTACGTTCTGCATGCCTTCCGGGATCAAAGTTGAGACCGTCAGTGTGGACTTGCTTAATCGTCTCAGGAAGGCCGGGTGCAAGTTCCTGACTCTTTCAGCAGAAACCGGTAGTGAAAGATTACTTAAGCTCATGGGGAAGCCGGTTGATCTGGAACATCTCATGAAAATGACACGACATGCCCACAAGATCGGTATACGAACTTCTTGCTTTTTTATGATCGGGTACCCCGGCGAGACGAATGCGGATTGGGCTTTGACAAGAAAATATGTGGCTCGACTCACCAGGGCCGGAATAGATGAGATAGTCTGCCCGATAATGATTCCAGTTCCAGGAGCAGTTGCGCATGAGAACTTCGAGTTTGGCTCGTACGATGATTACGGACAACTGACCTTCACTCCCAAATGGAGAAATGATTACAGAACGCTGGAATTGAAGCGTAGACTTCTCTACCTGGTGTTCTTTCTTCGGAAGGCATTCTGGCACCCCTGGCGCACATTTCTTATGCTCCCCCATGTTCTGTTCTGGAAACATACGACAAAGGGAGAGATGACCATCAACAGGATACTCGATGATTTCAGGAGGGTGAAGCGACAACCGGCATGGAATAGCCCTGTCCCGGAAGAAGACCATCCATCTACCTCTGATTCCACATCCTGATCTGCTGTCGCAACATATAATCGCTCTCTACTATTTTCCGATGAGCATACGCCACAGTATCTTAGGATATTGGTGCAAGCTGTACAAGATACTGGCGTGGATTGCGCATTCAAACGTACATGAGCAATTACGGCCTTGTATGAAGGTAAGAGTTTCCAGTGCCTGCGGTGTTGCCAGGATGTCTTTGATTTGATAGTTAAAGTCACGCAGATTCCCCAGCGGTCGGTCCAGAAGCTCGCAGGGGTATACGGTCCCCTCGGGGGTGATCACCAATAGTCGTTCCCCTGCAAGGCACTTGAATGGCAGTTGTCCCCGCTCAAGGTGGGCGCTGACCGCCTCAGTATTCATGTTGAACACTGTCTGAAATATGCGGGCGACCAGTTTGGTCTTGTTTCCGGCATTAACATCTCGCAGATATTCCATTACGTCGCGGTACGTTTCGGTATCGATCGCTTTTGAGTTTTGCTCACGAGGGTCACCTCGCACCAGCACCACGGCTTGCTTGTCGATTCCGGGGAATTCCCGCGCCACAGTGTCAATGGTATTCTTGATAGAGTTACGATTCAGTGCGGAAAGCACCGTAGCAATTTCAAGCCCCAGATTCGAATTATTCTTTTTCAAATCGAGCAATTCTCGATAAGTTTCCTGAAGTTTTTCGTAATTACCAGGCACACCCCGCAGGTGGTCATGCTCCTCCCCGATGGCATCAAGTGACAGTAAAATGCGAAGATAATTCAGGTCACAGTTGCCCAAAATCTTTTCGGTTAACTGCCGGGTTTCCTGCGGACGCAGCGCATTGGTGGGGATAGTGATATGCTGCACGCCATTTTGCCGGTTAAACAGACGACAGATTTCAGCGATATCGTCACGCAGAAACGGCTCACCTCCGCCTAGGGTCAGCTGCAATAGTGATCCGTAGCCGACTGAAAGTTTTTCGATTTCATCCAGACTCAGATCATTTTTTTCCGGATTGTCAAGGCGCTGCCAGTTAAAGCACGTCAGGCAGCGTGAGTTGCAACGCGAAGTAATTTGAAAGATGAGATAGGAGGGAGCCCGCTCTACAAGCTTCTGGGCAACGGCAATCCAATTGTGAACACCCATGGCTTCAGTTCTCCCTTGCGTTAGTAATAATTAGCCGCCTGATCAATGGGCTCAAGCTTCGTGATTATAATCCTGCATGCAAGAGAGACCAAGCCAACCCTCCCCTTACAATTCCATATCGCCAGAATGTGCGGAGATTCTTTTTCATGCGCTCCGGCACCCGAAAACTGAGATCATTCATAAAAAACGGACGGTGAGCTGTACTTCCCCTTCAGATGGAGCCTGGAGGGTATTCCCGGAGGCGCATATTCCTGCAGGAGATGTTCCGTACTTTTCCCGTGCTTCTTAAAAAGGGCTTCTGCGTAGGCGGAACGGGACTGTGAGTATCTGCCCGAAGCTATCACAAGGCCTGATTCCCCCTTCTTCACCAGCTCAGGCAGAATTCCGGCAAGCCAGTGAATGGGGGTGTGGTTCCTCCAGCTGTCGACAAACACTTTTTTAATTTTCCCCGAGAGCAGGTCCTCCGAGAAAGTGGCCCTGTTCGAGCCGGTCTCACCACAGAGAACCGACGTTCTGATAATAAGAGCATCGGGACAGGCCTTTCGTACAAGTATGTCTGCTATCAGCTTGGTCCATCCGTAGAATGACATCGGAACCGCCGGAGAAGTCTCAGAGTATGGAGGGGTTCCTCCGCTGTATACAAGATCAGTTGAAAAGTGAATCAGCGGTATTGTATCTGCACGGCAGTAATTCGCCAGTTCATGCGGCCATAAGGTGTTCAGTATCCAGCTTTCCGCCGGTTCATCCGAGCAGAGGGAAGGGGAGGATATGGCGGATGTGTTCAACACCATATCGAAATCTTGTCCAAGAAGAGCTTTTCGATCCTCATGGAGAAGAAGGTCGCATTTTACGCTTCCCTCTTCTCCCGTTCGGGACAGCGGAATGAAATCCCATACATCCGAAAGGTCTTCAAGAATAACGGAACCCAGCCTGCCTGTGGCTCCGGTAAGAAGAACCCGGGATTTTTTCAATTATCCCGGCTTTCTCCTTGAACATTTATGAAGGTGGCGAAGGCGCGGGCTTTCTCTTCCCCATCCTGAAATACCGTTGCTTTAAGCCTCAGAACCGGCCCTCTCCGTTCGACCAGTTCAGCTTCCACCTTTACAGTTTCTCCGATACGAACGGGTTTTCTGAACTTGACCGATATGTCAGCAGTGGCACAGAATCCCGCTACGCTTATAGCGGCATAGGCCATTGCCTCATCCAGAAGAGTCGATATCAGCCCTCCGTGAACAACTCCGCTATACCCCTGATGTCGTTTTTCAGGGTTCCAGAGAATAGTACTCTTTCCGTTCTTCCCTACCGGTTCAAGATGCAGTCCGAAGGGATTCTTCTCACCGCATACGAAACAGTACCGGTCATCATCAAAAACATCACCCATTAAATCTCACTTACTGAAATTCCCCTGGATCCGAAATAATGTATTCGAAAATACCATCGGTTCCAACGATCATGCTGCTTGAGCTTCCAACGACTTTTTCAAGAGTCTCAAGGGATCGGGTGAAACTGTAGAAATCCGGATAGCTGTTGTACGCTTCAGCGTAGATTGCCGCGGCGGTGCTGTCGGCGATTCCCATTACGGTGAGTGCGTACCTGTTCGCGTTGGCCTTTATGGAATCAACCTGAAGGTCGGTGTCAGCTACTATGACATCGGACATTCTTCTGCCCTCCGCCCTGTACCGGTTTGAGATCCTGTTCCTTTCCGCCTGCATCCGGGTGAAGACGGCCGCCTGGTTCTCTTCCGGAAGGTCAGCCCGTTTGATGCGGACATCCACGATATAGATACCGTAGTCCTCCGCCTGCTGCCTGCAGGTCACGGTAACTCTCTCCAGTATTGCTATTCTTCCCTGTGTTGATGCCATTCTCACCAGTTTTATTATCTCTCGGATCTCCCCCTCTTCATCTAACTCGATATCCTCAAGCGTATCGGCATAGGTGACATTGCTAACCAGCCTTACGTAGTCTCCAAGGCCTATCGGGTCGTTGGTGCTTCTTACTATCTGGATAAGATTGCTGTTTCCCAGTTCCTGCCTGATCATCGAATAGATTATATCATCCAGCCTGGACAGTGCTCCGTTCTCGGTCCTTACCCTCCTGAGGAACAGAAGGGGGTTGGATATTCTCCATCTGGCGTAACAGTCGACCTGTATGTGCTTCTTGTCCTTGGTGACAACATCAGCCGGCGGGTCATCGTATTCGAGAATTCTGTCATCGAAGATCTCCACCTGCTGAAGGAAGGGGATCTTGAAGTAAAGCCCTGCCCCCTGGCTCAGCGCAACACCAGGAGTATTGGCATCGATCCATGCCTGAAGATCAGCCATCTGTTCGGGGGTCCTGTCCCCTGCTATCACACGGATGGGATTCCCCAGCTGAAGGATTACAGCCTGTTCAGTTTCGGATATGGTGAAGAATGCCCCAAGCACAACCATAAGAGCAAAGAGTGCCACAATGCCGTAAAGCAGGTGTTTCAGGCGTTTCATTGGCCACCTCCAGCAAGGTTGTAGTGGGTCAGCGCACCCGCGGATTCATCAACTACGGTTATCGATACTCCTGAGAACAGGGTTGTAAGGGTTTCAAGATGTAGCCTTGTTGCAGTTACACCTGGGCTTTTCCTGTACTCCTCAGCGATCGCTGTGAACCTGAATGCCTCTCCGATCGCACTGTTGACTCTGCCTGCGCTGTAACCCAAAGCGGTGTTCACCATTACTACCGAATCCGCCAGGGCGTTGGGTATCTGCTGATTCCTGTAACTCTCCGCTTCGTTTATATAGGCCTGCATATCCTCCCTGGCGGTTGCAACATCCTTAAATGCCGCCGAGACCGGCAGAGGTGGCTGTACATCCATCAGCTGTACGGCGATGATGTTCACTCCCATACCGTATTCATCCGAAATATCCTGGATCA
This sequence comes from Candidatus Aegiribacteria sp., assembly GCA_030610085.1. Lineage (GTDB taxonomy): Bacteria > Fermentibacterota > Fermentibacteria > Fermentibacterales > JCC-6 > Aegiribacteria. The sequence goes on along the minus strand of JAUWSL010000034.1, from coordinate 6,030 downwards.
TGTCCATTATTCTATTCTGGATCTCCAGCTTTCCGGTAGTAAGTACAGCATCAATGGCATTGTCTCCTACAACAAGCCTTGTACTGGCTTCCGCAATGTCCCTGAGAGTACCTTCCGGGTCCCGGACGTTGAAGAGGTAATCAGTTGCGTTACTGATCCTGAACTGAACTGTTATGGCGCAGTCGATGATATTCTCGTCTCCGGTGAGCATCTGTGCCTCGGCCAGCATGTCCTTGTCGTTAGTGAAACTGATATAGCTCGGAGGATTGTTCGAAAGGGTTCTGAAGCCTATCTCAATCCTCTGAACAATGTTTACAGATGGTTTGAATACCTTCTGTACCGGCCACGGCCACTTGAAATGAAACCCGGGTGGAGTGGTAGCGGTATACCTTCCGAAGGTGAGTACTACTCCCTCTTCCTCAGGGTCTACTATGTAGAAGGGGCCGCCCAGTACGATCCAGAGGAACACAACAAGAGCAAGTACCCCCCACTTGTAATGACTGGAAGTCATCCTTCCGTTTCTTATTACTTTCATTAAAACCTCCAAACTAAATCCTCGGTTCAATTGACTGATCTGTTACATCTCCTTGAGCTTGCGCTGAAGTGTTCTGCGTCCTATTCCCAGAAGCTCAGCCGCTCTGGTTCTGTTCCCCCCGGTGATCTCAAGGGTCTTCTTTATTGCCAGGTTTTCCAGGTCTTCAAGGGATACCGGCAGCTCCGTATGGAGCTCAGGTGTTTCTCCGGAAGGCAGATCCGCTATCTCCGAAGGCAGATCTCCTGTATCTATCACACTTCCGGATATGATCAGAAGGCTCTCCATAAGGTTTCGCAACTGGCGGACGTTGCCGGGCCAGCTGAATGCCACAAGGCGTTCAAGTACTTCTGAGGTTATCTCCGGCAGGGGAAGGCTATGTTTCTCCGCAACCTCCCTGAGGAATGACATTGCAAGCATAGGTATATCCCCTTTTCTGGACCGAAGGGGTGGCAGGTGTATTTCGACCACCTTCAGCCGGTAATAGAGATCTTCCCGGAACGTACCCTTCCTGACAGCCGCTTTCAGGTCACTGTTTGTTGCAGCTATCAGCCTTACATCTATCGGCCGGGGCTGATTGCTTCCAAGCCTGGTAACTACATTCTCTTCGAGTATCCGGAGCAGTTTCACCTGAATATCCGGAGGGATCTCCCCTATTTCGTCAAGAAGCAGAGTGCCGCGTGAGGCTGCCTCAAACTTCCCTTCCCTTGACCTTTCCGCTCCGGTATAGGCTCCTCTTTCATGTCCGAAGAGCTCGTCTTCAAGGAGGGTTTCGGGTATCGCAGAACAGTTGAGAGCAACATAGGCTCCAGTTCGTCCGCTGAGAACATGGATATGCTTCGCCAGAACGTCCTTGCCTGTTCCGCTCTCACCGGTTAAAAGCACAGTGACCTTCACCGGAGCAACTCTGGTGGCTTTTCTAACCACGTCACCCATGACTCGGCTTCTGTAAAGAAGAGGTGGAGTATCATCTTTTCCGGCTGATTCGGAGGAAGACCTGTTTTCGATGGATTTTATGGAGAATGAGAATGCCCTCTGAATGGCCGATTTAAGGGCCTGCTCGCCTTCGATCTGAAGGATAATGTCCACCGCTCCTGATTTCATCCAGCTGATTGCGTCCTCGGCACTTATGTTTTTTCCATAGATGACTATTCCCGTTGCAAGGTTCGCTTTTCGCAGGGTTTCAAGAAAACTGGAAATATGTATGTCACCTATACTCGCGGAAATAATGACAGCGTTCACTGACCTTGATCGTATCTTCCGAAGGGTCTTCCTGGCATTTGAAAGGATACTGGCGCTGTAACCCATTGAGGTTACTCTGTTCTTAAGACTCTGTGCCCTTTCCGAATCCTCATCGGCAATAAGAACCGTACCTCTTCCGAGAGCAGTAATCAATATTATTCCCTTTCCATCATGAAGTGCCCGAAGCTTCCGAAGGTGTCTTAAGTAGAAGAAACGGAGGCATGACCAGGGCATCTATACCTGTTCCATAGAAGCATCTTACAGCATCAACCGGTGTGGCAACAATAGGTTCACCCCTGATGTTGAATGATGTATTAAGAACAACAGGTACGTCTGTTCTCCTGTAGAACGACTCTATAACATTGTAATAGAACGGATTTGTTTCCCGGGAAACAGTCTGGACCCTCGCGGTTCCATCAACATGTGTGACGGATGGAATTTTCCGTACCTTGTCGGGAAATACGGGATATGTCTTTATCATGTAAGGAGCTATACCACAGCCTTCAAAGTACTCTCCTGAATACTCTTCGAGGCAACTGGGGCAGAATGGCCTGAAGGGTTCCCTGTGCTTGACCACACTGTTCACTATATCCTTCATGTCATCCCTTCTGGGATCTGCAAGGATTGACCTGTTCCCAAGGGCCCTCGGCCCGAACTCCATTCTACCGTTGAACAGAGCTACGATCTTTCCCTGTTCGATCAGCTCAGCAGTCTTATCCGCAAGGTTGTCCGGTCTCTCCCATGACAGTCTGGCCATCTTCAGTACATCCAGTATCTCCTCCTCTGAGAAGGAAGGACCAAGGTACACGCTTCCCGGTCTGATCAGCGGTATTTCAGGATAGAATTGCCTGTGAACATGCACAGCGGCTCCTGCAGATGTTCCGGCATCATGGGATGCCGGAAAGGGGTAGACTTCGAGGAAACCGGCTTCTCTTTCGATCAGACCGTTCATTACGCAGTTAAGCCCGACTCCTCCGGAGATCACAAGCCTGTCCATTCCCGAGACGTCTCTCAGGTAACGGGCTAACGAAAGTCCTGTCTCCTCCAGAGCCCTCTGGGCTGAACAGGCTACGTTCTTATGCAGATCGGTAATTTCAGATCCAGGTTGCCGGGGGGAACCTATTACCTTCTGTACTTCCGGTGAAAAGCTTGACCCATGCACCCCCATGTGAATATCAAGCAGCCGTGTATTCACCCTTATTCTGCCACGGGCGCTGCTGATTATTTTTCGGAAAAGATCGAGAAACTCAGGTTCACCGTAGCTGGAAAGCCCCATTACCTTGTATTCGTCATTATCCGGAATGAAACCAAGGTGACGGGTTACTGCACTGTAATAGATTCCGGGGGAATTTGGAAACCTGGATGATGAGTGAACCCTGAATCCATTTTTTCCGTAACTGGCCAGAAGACTTGTATCCCTTTCCCCTACACCATCCATGGTCAGAATAGCGGTGTTATCGAATCCCGAGAAGAAAACAGCTGCATCAGCATGTGCCGTGTGGTGCTCTACGAAACTGACTGGTGCCGAAAGTTTCTCACCGAGGTGAGTGCGGACTGTTCTGCCGATGTCCCGCATTCTCCGGGCACTGTTCAACTGTGAAAGAAGGAAGTGTATTCCCCCCCTTTTGAGGAGGTAATGCCTGCTGTAAGTGATATTTTCCCTCATTACAACAGCGGGAAGCATGTAGAAAGCAATATGATCTATATGCTCAGGCCCGATCGAAGCGGCTTTCATAACATACTCAACGGCCTTTTCAGGATATAGCGGATAGTGCTTGATCCTCCGAAATCTTTCCTCATCAGCTGCTGCCACAAGTTCACCATCGAGAAGGAGAGCTACCGCTGCGTCGTGCTTGTAACAGTTAATACCAAGAATTGCTGCCATTTTACTCCAGAATTCGGGGGTTTAACTCAATTGCTTCAAATTGACATAACTCATAATAATATACATCCGCCCTGTATCAGGAAGTATACGTGAGTCTGAAAGCCTTCCAGACGGATTTGAATACACAGTTCCGTTTCATTGTTCAGGGATCATTCTAAGCCAGAGATCGCAGCTGTCCCTGAAATCATCGAATTCTGCCATATTCTCCGGGGGAAGGTGTCGTCTGTAAGAGCTGAAGAACAGATAGGGGTCGATAGGGTTTCCATTCTCATCGTTTATCTGATAATGAATGTGCGACGCAGTTGATGTAACCCCTGTATTGCCAACGTACCCTACGATCACGCCTTTTTCGATGATGGATCCCACGCGCAAACCTTGGGCAACTCCCTGCAGATGAAGGAATATCTCGCTGTACCCGCTGCCGATTCCGATCTCAACGCAGTAACCGTTATAATCATGATTCCAGTTCAACCTGTTTACTGAACCACCTCTGCAGGTTCGGACGGGGGTCCCCTCGGGAGCTTTGTAATCAACACCGGAATGATAATGGTTGCCCCTGGGTTCACCGCAGGGTCCCGTCATTTCTTCGAAAGTCGTTATTGGCATATAGTAAAGCAGCTTCATAACTTCCGTTCCGTCGGAATAGTAGTGGGAGGGGTAGTTATCCCCTGACATTCTGAAACTGTATACAGAAAAGGGACTGTTCGAAGTTCCTTCCCGTGGCACATACCTCAGAGCAATAACCTGGTTCTCCCTACCGGTCTCACCAGTAAGAACGTAAAGAGAATCCCCGATATTCATTCCGTTCCAGGGGTCGGAGTCCCACCACATGCACCTTACTATATGCGCCCCTAGAATATCCGGTTCATCAACCCTGTCCAGCAGGCTTGCATATATCGAACCGTTGATCTCCAGAGCGATTCTTTCCCAGGGACATCCGATCGAATCGGGTTCGATTGGTAAGGTACTAACGGTAGTATCCCCTGTTAGAGTTACCGTTGAGTCCAGCGAAAATAGTGTATCGGTATCTGCAGATTCTGCGATATCTTCAACCGAAACGGAGTCATTGACCAGCTCACCATTGCCCGAAGCGATATCCTCTGCCCGAATAACTATTTCTCCCTCATCCTGTTCTCCTCCGCACGATATCACGAAGGATATGGAGAAAATCATTATGGATACAATCAGAATCTTCGAATGGAATTCTATCATTTTCGTCAAAATATTGACATCCGTCAGAATTATGTTACCTTATCAAGTATATGAATAGCAATAATACGAAGAAATACAGAATACTGGTAATCGATGATGAAGAGCATATTGTAACTCTTCTAAAGGAAACTCTTGAGCTTTCCGGATACCTTTGTGACACAGCCTTGTACGGAAAAGAAGGACTTCGCAAGCTTAGAAAAAAGAACGGCTACGATCTTCTTATAACCGACATAAGGCTGCCCGATATATCCGGGCTTGAGATCCTTGAAATAACGGGAAAGAAGTACCCTTTTCTGCCTGTAATAATGATCACCGGTTTTGCTTCCATCGAAAGCACCAAGACGGCACTGAGGATGGGGGCAATGGATTACATACCAAAGCCTTTCACCACCGGTACAGTACTGTCTGCCGTAAACAATGCCATTCATTCATCATTCAGCCGGATAAGAGGCAACAGATTCAGGAAGATAATATATAGAAGCCATATCATGGAGCAGGTGATGGAGCTGGTAAACAAGGTTGCTAAGACGGACAGCACCTTACTTGTGACCGGAGAAAGCGGAACAGGCAAGGAATTGATCGCACGGGCGATTCACACCATTTCCCTGAGAGCTACTCAACCGTTCATATCGGTCAATTCAGGTGCCCTCCCGGAGGGACTTCTCGAAAGTGAATTGTTCGGTCATGTCAAAGGGGCTTTTACGGGTGCATCGGCCACAACCCACGGACGGTTTCATGTTGCCGACGGGGGCACACTTTTTCTCGATGAAGTGGGAAACATGAGCCCGGCTATGCAGGTAAAGCTCCTCAGGGTCCTTCAGGATGGGGAATTTTCACCAGTCGGGAGTTCTGATGTTCTGACCACAGATGTTCGACTGATCACAGCTACCAATATTAATCTCGAGGACGCAATGAGCAAGAACGAGTTCAGGGAAGATCTTTATTACAGACTCAACGTCATTGAGGTTCACGTACCCCCTCTCAGACGAAGAACCGATGATATTCTTCCTCTTGCGGAGCATTTTCTTTCACGGCTGATGGGAACTGGCAAAACGAACTCATGCGCCCTGAGTTCCAGCGCAGCTTCCATTCTTCTCTCATATCAATGGCCGGGAAATGTCAGGGAGCTGGAAAATACCATGGAACGGGCCTGGGTTCT
>JAUWSL010000067.1 GCA_030610085.1 Candidatus Aegiribacteria sp. | reverse complement strand
TCCGAAGATCACAGTGTATTCTCCGGGTTCAACCTTGAAACCATCTTTTTCTTCGTAAACAGGTATCAGTTTACTCAAAGCAGCGATCGTACTTTCAACGGAGAAATCCGAGGCTCTCCAGCCTGTCTGATTATGCGTCAGTTCCCATTTCGCCTCTGGATGTTTCAGCACTACAGAGAAAGACTGGTCGGTACCTCTGTGATATGCTTCGTTCCTGTTGGCAGTGGTAAGAAGGTACACCTCCGTCAACCCGCTGGACCAGGATCCGGAGAAATTGTACTGACCTCCCAGTCTCTCGATGATTTCCCGGTAAGCCTCGGCCTTCATGCTGGGATTGATATCTGCGAGCTCCTGGTCGAACTGGCTGACTTCAGATATGGTCATTTCAACTTCATCAACGGTCGGATCGTACGTTTTGGGTGAAGCCATCCTCGCTTTTTCTCTGGCTGCATTAAGTATATCCCGGACAGTATCTACGTCCTTGATCGCCCCGAGGTAGGTCTGGCTACCCTGTTTTCTGCCCTCGGTTACTTCCATATCCAGCCTCAAAAGATCTTCCGATGTGTTAAGTGATACCGAATTGTTGCCAATCCGCATGAGATGGCTTTTCTCATGATGCAGCTTGAGTGTTGCCTGGATGCCTTCATCTGCAGCTTCATCCCTTACCTGCATCAGAATCTTCCTGATGTTTGCGTCCAGCATTTTCTACTTCCTTTCCCCGGTGATCACATCATCGAATTTAACAACAGGTACTCCGTGGCCGATCTGCATAACCTGATTCGGTTCACCTTTACCGCAGTTATTTACCTGCTCTACTCTCCATGTGGATTTATCACCTACTGCAGAAAGCGATCCGTAGAATTCCAGAGTATGCCCCTGGTATGTGGGATTTCTGAGGACCCTGGTCTTCTCTCCATTCTTCACTTCCCAGGCTATCTCGCAGCCGAAGTGGAAATGCTCTCTGTTGGAACCGATTGACCATGAGACTGGATTATCAACCACTATACCGTCTTCGGTTGATGCTATTATGTCCTCCTCGGTGCCGTCATTGCCCGGAAGAATGTTTACATTGGTCATTCTGTCTATCGGAGCTCGGAAGAACGATGTTGCCCGAGCGGCTCCTCCACTCTGCTGAAAGACTTCCCTGTCAGCTCTTTCATTCGCCTCATTCACCATGGCTCTCGATGTAAGGGCGTTGACCAGGATACCTCTGTCAATAAGGAGATAATCACGTTCAGGGGTTCCTTCATCATCGAATCCGAATGAACCCGGTGAATTCGCTATGCTTCCATACGAGCTGGCAGACAGTTTATCACTTCCATACCTGAGTTTACCGAATGAATCAAGGTTAACAAATGATCCCCCCGCGTAGGACAGCTCGTAACCCAGAATTCTGTCCAGTTCAAGCGGATGTCCGATTGTTTCATGTACCTGTAGATGACCCTGACCTGGAAGCAGTATAACGGATCTTCTTCCATATTCGAGGGGCTCAGCCTTGATAAGTTCCGCCAGTTCTGATCTGACTCTGGCAGCGTGTCCGGAGAAGAGTGCAGGATCGGTCACCATCTCCCAGCCGGTGGTACCATCTCCCGTTGAGTACAGGCTCATACTGCGCCTCTGCATCTCACCATCGGAATCCAGAGCCATAGCCATTATCATGCCGAAAACACAGGCAAGGTCCTTATTTATCTCGGAACCTTCACTGTTCTGAAAGTGAATCTTCTTCTTCTGGAAATTGACGTAGGCCATTCTCTTGACGATAAAATCGTCTTTCAGATCATTATCCAGCCTGGAAAGAAATGCCAGTTTATCCTGAAGACTCACGGAGAAAGGATCAACCTCGACCGGGGATGCATAACTTCCCTTTACCATTTCCCCCGCACCCATCGAAAGAGGAACTTTGACAAGTCTGGATGCAGATCTGGCGTTAAGTGCCGCCTTCTCAAAACTTGCCCTCAGCTCAGAAGGATCACTGGTGGCGGCAAAACCCCACGCGCCTCCCCAGAGAACTCTCACTCCAATACCGCTCTGGACTGTTGTATCGTTGGCTTCCAGGTCACCATCGTAGAGCAGGAGCGTTTCAGAGCTGTCGTCAAGGAAATACCTTGCGTCAACGTAATCGGCACCTTCAGAAGATATTCTCGATATGTTGCTCGATATCTCCTTCATCACATTCGCTTCTGTCATCTGAAACCTGCCTTAAGATAATGGAATCTGGATATTCGTATTTCCTAATATATATGAAATGTTCAAAAACTTAAAAAAACTTGACCTGTTACAGACTTTTACACGTTGCCTACGGTATCGCAATCCAGATGGTTTATTGATAGATTTACGATATTGTATGAATCATAATATATCTGTCAAACGGAAGGGTTTTTTATGAATGCAATGACCTGCATGGGAACGGCAGCGGTTCTGCTGACAAGTCTGATTATAACAAGTTGCGGCGGCTCCGACGCGAATACCGGCGTCGCGGAAGATAATATCTCAACAAGCCCTTTGCATCTGGATCTTACTGCGGAAAATACGATAGGTATTGAACTGGGTGACACCAACTACGTATTCGGCCAGATAGTTGAGGCGCTGTTTAATGAAAACGGGGATGTTCTGATCCTCGATTCATCAACCATGAACGTAAGGAAATTTTCATCAGTCGGTGAAATCATAGGATCTGCAGGCAGACAGGGCACCGGACCGGGAGAATTCCAGAGGCCGACAGGCATGGCTGTTCTTGGAAATAACGATTTCATTATCACGGACGTAGCGGGTGGCGCTATTTGTATTTTCGACGATTCTCTGAAATGGAAAGAGAATATAGTCGGATTTTTCCCCAGACCGCCTTTAACAGTTCGAACAGCGGGGGATACCGCATTCGTGGGGATGCTTCCCGTTTTTGACCGTGAAGAGGGTCTTTCCGGTTATTCCATAGTCAGAATGGAAAGTACATCCGAACCGGTCACTGTTTATGCCGAGGAAATGCGTACTTTCGATTCTTCACGTATCGGTCCGCTGGCTGCTGAAAAAGATCCCATTTTCACATCGGACAATTCGGGGCGTGTGTTCATCGCAGAGCCGGGGGAAGATGCCATTAAGATCGTTGGATACAGTCAAAATGGAGAGTCATTCCTTTCAATTGATGAGAATGTTGACAAGGTGGAGAAAACCCCGGAGGAGCTTGCCCTGGAGCAGGAGGAATTCGAGGAGATATCCTCCCGGATGGGGAACCGGGGAAGAAGGATGATGGGTGTTGAATTATCCTTTGATCCCCTTCCATACCGCAGAGCGGTTACCGACCTGGGTGTAGACAGTGAAGAAAGACTCTGGGTTCGGTTGGGAACCTACCGCTACCCCTTCTGGAACGTCTACGATTTAGACGGGGAATTTCTTTTTACCGCATCCCTTGAAATTGATGATCCGGACATCGATCATATGGTTGTAAGGATCACTGAGAACGGCACTGCGGCATGGATACCGGATCCTGTAACCTGGCCCAGAGTTCTTCTGGTTGGGATCCCGGAAATTCTTTAAGCCGAAGCCGCTTACAGCAGTTTTGTTCCTGTAGTAGGACGGGGAACTTTCACAACCAGGATCCTTAGATCTGCGTCACTCCTGTTGTACCAGCAGTGAGGAATATCCCTGGGACTGTCTATCACTGTATCCTTTGAAACCTCGAGCTCTTCATTCCCAACTTCAACGATCCCCGTCCCGGAAAGCACATAGAAGAACACATCGACCGGTGTTATATGGCGGATGAGTTCCTCGCCGGGCTTAAGGGTAAGATGGCTTGCGAGAGCATGTTCGTTCTCGTACACACGTCTGACATCAATACCGTGAGGGTTGTCTGCAGCGGACTGTTCCGATACTCTGACAATGTTCATTTTATCTCCACTCTCTGTATGAAGGGGGTGGCGGACCACCCCCTTTACCGTCTTGTTTAACCCAGGATTGCCTTCAGATCATCCTCTGGAGTTGTAGTGGGCATGATATTGAATTTATCCACAAGTATTTCAAGGGCAGCCGGAGTAAGGAAAGCTGGAAGTGTCGGTCCGAGCCTTATATCCTTTATGCCGAGATAAAGCAGGGACAGCAGTATGGTGACAGCCTTCTGCTCGTACCAGCTGAGTATCATGGACAGGGGCAGATCGTTGACTCCGCAATCGAAAGCCCCGGCAAGCGCGATCGCTATCTGAATTGCAGAGTGGGCGTCGTTGCACTGACCTATATCAAGAAGCCTTGGAATACCGCCGATATCACCGAACTCGAGCTTGTTGAAACGGTACTTACCGCAGGCCAGTGTGAGAATGATACAATCATCAGGTATCTGCTGAGCTATATCAGTGTAGTAGTTTCTGCCTGATTTCGCCCCGTCGCATCCACCGACCAGGAAGAAATGACGGATGTCTCCGTTCTTGACCGCATTTATCACAGTGTCAGCAACTGAGAGGACCGCGTTTTTCGCAAATCCTATCATTATTTTCTTTTCGGGAGCATCCTCGCTGAAACCATCGGCTGCAAGGGCAGCTTCTATTACCGGAGAGTAGTCATGATCATCTATGTGAGCTACTCCCGGCCACTGGACAAGTCCGGTTGTGAAGATTCTATCCATGTAGGAAGCCTTAGGTTTCTGGATACAGTTCGTGGTCATTAAAATGGCACCGGGAAATTCGTCGAATTCCTTCTGCTGATCCTGCCAGGCACCGCCATAATTCCCGACAAGGTGCGCGTACTTCTTCAGCCCCGGATATGCAAGAGTGGGAAGCATCTCCCCATGTGTGTACACGTTTATTCCCCTGCCCTCGGTCTGCTTAAGCAGTTCCTCAAGATCCTTCAGATCGTGACCTGATACCACTATAGCCTTACCCTTGAGTGGCGTAACCATTACTTCGGTAGGCTCAGGATGACCGTAAGTCCCGGTATTCGCAGAATCCAGAAGTTCCATAACACGGAGGTTCTTCTCTCCAACCGCAAGGACCATGCCGAAGAGGTCATCAACCGTGTTCTTTCTTGTAAGGAAATCAAGGCTTTCATGGAAGAACGCGTATACATCATCGTCTTCGTAGCCAAGGATATGAGCATGATCCGCATACGATGCTGAACCTTTCAACCCGTAGGTTATCAGTTCCTCGAGGCCTGTGATATCCTTGCCCGGATCTTCAAGTCTTTCAGCTATGGACAGCTTCACGGCTTCGTTCTCGAAATCCTCATCATTTTCAGGCATCTCCCAGACGGCGGGTCCACCCAACTTATCAGGTTCCAGATCCTTCTTGGCGCAGGCTTTCAGATACTGATCACGAATGCTGTCCCGCACTCTAACACCTGTACGGATCAAATTGATCAGTGTATCCGAATCAAAATTCACATTTGTAACCGTGGTAAAGAGTGCTTCAATTACAAAAATATCAGCTTCACGGTCAACTATCTCGAATTTCCTGGCTCTGTGAGCCCAGTTGGAAACACCTTTTGCGACGTATACAAGAAGATCCTGCATTACCGCTGTTTTGGGGTCTTTACCGCATACTCCGAACCTGTCGCATCCGGTCCCCTTTGCTGTCTGCTCACACTGATAACAGAACATTCCTTTCTCCTTCCGATGAGATTATTTCAAATTCATAAAATCATAAATCGGTATTTTCATACCAATTATACTTATTGCACGTTAACCGTCAATGGGTACATGTTTGTGCAAATGTTCGTAACTGACAATATTGACGATGTGGTATTCTATTACTATTTTACATGGAATGAAAGGAATACTATGTCATTACCAGTGTCCATTCCCGAGTCGGTTTCCCTTGCGGTACATGCTATGGCAAGGCTTGCAGCAGGTGGATCTGAAGCGGTAAAGCTGAACGATCTCCTTATCAAGCCCGGTTCAGCAGCGCATCTCTCGAAAGTAATGCAGAAACTGACAAAGGCGGGTATGGTGAGATCCAGAAGAGGCCGCGGCGGAGGGTTCACTCTGGGAGTTAATGCCTCCGATATCAGGCTGATGGATATCTGGATAGCCCTTGAGGGAACCTTCGAAACCAGCTTATGCCCTTATATGGGGAATGGATGCACTATTCCGGTATGCCTTTTCGGTACGATCGGGAAAGATGCCTCACAACTTATCAGGGATTATTTCACAGATACCACTGTTGAGGATATTGGAAAACTTCTTAAAAATGGATCTCACATAGTAATATCCTGATTCATGTAAAATCACATTCACAGGTTCTAATTTATTCAGTGGCTTTTACATCCTTTGGAACATTCGGCTTCAATGCTCTCCGTGTAAGGAGAAATACTCCGCGCCATGCAATTGCCATCAGGGAGAGGAAAATCAGTCCCCCGAACAGGTTTTCGGTTGCCAGATAATTGAAGAGTCCGTGGAGTACCATACCGCCCATTAATCCGAGCACAACCAGCAGTGCTGATCTGAGGGTTTTCCTTTTCTTATGCCATCCCAGAGCCAGTCCCCACAGACTTGAGAACAGCGCATGAGCCGGGACACTCAGCACTGATCTGCCTGCAAGAACCAAGACTCCCGTCTCCGCCCCGCCGGATGCCCAGCTGTTTAGAACGTAGATGATATTCTCAACCGAAGCAAATCCCAATGCTGCAGCAGTTGCATAGACCATACCATCTACAGGTTCATCGAATTCTTTCCGGTCATATACCGTCCACCGCACGCATAGAAATTTTGCGGTTTCCTCTGTAACAGGGGCTATAAATACGGATAGTGTAAGAATACTCGCGTAGAATGGAAGCTCTTTCAGTGAAAAGACCATGGCAGCCCCCACAAGCGCTCCCACAAGAAAGGTTCGTGCCACGAGCTTTTTCGGCTCAGGTGCGTATCTGTCACTTCTGTAGAAGTAGATCATCCACAGAAAAGCTGGAAGGATAGAGGCGATTGCCCAGATCAGCATGAGGGCACCGCCCGGGGCAAACGTCTGTGCAGGATAACGGGATTTTTCAAGTAATCTTCCTTATTTGCGGGACAGTGAAACCATATCTATCAATATAGCGAACTGTCAATGAACATTCTGCTCTACGAAAAAAGCGTTCTGAAAATATCATCATCATGCAGACCCCGAATTCCCATTCGAGTAATCGCGAAATCGTATTTCACAGGATCGTCAGGATTGATCGCCCTGAAACTCTCCGTTATCTCATATGCTGCTGCGCAGCCTGCGGTCTTTCTCTCTGTGAATCCAAGTGCACCTGCGGCCCTGAACATATGGACATCGAGGGGGACTATCAGTACTGAAGGTGAGATACAGTCCCAACCTCCGGGGTCTACCTCATCCCTTCTGACCATCCATCTCGTGAAAAGGTGAAGTCTTTTACAGGCGCTTCGGAGAGATGGCCTGGGCAGCAGGCTGCACTTCTCCATTCCGGCCTGTTCCAGAAGATTCCCAACGAACCTTTCATGGGCATTGTGGTAAGTGTCCTCGGCAAGGAAAGCTCCCAGCATGTTTCCTAGAAGTCCATATTTTCTCTGAAGTACGGATGCGGATTTCAGAAGGGCTGCCACTTCAGAAGCGGTTGTAAACCTGTGTTTGAATCCGGCAAGCGCAACGGACAGCTCTTTGAGGGATACTTCCGAAAGAAAATCTGATGGGGAAGGCCCAAGCACGTCAAGGACTTTTTCAGTACTTGCAAGTATCTGGGCAACTCTTCCATAGGCAAGTCCTGACGCTATCAAACCGACTATTTCTCTGTCTCTGGTAATGGTGTATCTCCAGAGAAACTCAAGTGGGTCCGGATGAATGAATTCCCTGCGGTTGTATTCCAGGTAGACTTTATCCAGGCGTTCTCGAAGATGATGCAGCGGAATGGACACAGCTTTCAGTCAGCTATCTGATAAGTGTGATTTTTTGCGTTGCCTGCCATCCGGGACTCTCCAGCCTGATGATGTAAACACCGGCAGGAACCGTACTTTCGGGTGTCCAGATAAAGGAATCCATGCCGGCTTCGAGGCAGTTATCAAACGAGGCTACTACCCTTCCGGATATACCACATACTGTCATCGACACAGGTACCGGAGAAGCTGTTTCATACTGAATCGAGATCGAGTTACTGAATGGATTGGGCTCCGCTTTTTCAATTGTAATACCTGCATTCGAGTATCCACCCCCGCCCAGACCTGTTTGATAGGTTTCATACTCGAAGAACCATGTGCCCGGAGCGAATCTGGGTTGGGATTCCTCCCTCCCGGAATCGTCGGAGGCGTTTATGTAATACTGCACCGTTTCGCTTCCCGGAGCTCCGGGAATATCTACAGTGAACGAATCGGAACCGGTCGGCATCATGGAAAGGGCTGTAAAGGATCCCGAGGATCCGATCCTGTAATACACGGAGTGATCCAGAAGTGTATTGTCCGGATCGCACCGGATCAGTGCGTCGATCGTAACCGGACTGCCGTGAAGCTGCTGCTGGTCCACGGGTACATGACGGATGAACAGCATATCGTTGTCCATAACATTCCTGGCCCGGCAGTGAAGTGCATCGGTTGGGTCCCAGCCGGAGTATTCGAATCCCTCAACTATGTAACCGGGTAACGCGGCCTGGTACAAAGCGATCGCAGCGGCGTCGTAGCTTGATCCGGAAAGCGGGACATAGACATGATCGTTGTTTATCAGGCTGTTCGTATACGCCTCGCTTCCACTGCTTTCGACCCTGTAAACTTCCCAGTTCGTTCCGCAGGGGCTGGGTGTGGATTCAAGCATATCGGCTGCAGCCTCCAGTGCGACGTAATCGGGATGGGAAGGGGGAACCCGCAGAACAAGTAGCTTGCAGGGGCTCAGCATTTTCGCCCAGCAGTCAATATGGTCGATGTAGCTTCCCTGCGGATCGTCCATCGTAACGTAGTTCCCGATCCCCAGATAGAGCTCCATCTGCGAGTCGACCCAGTCTTCGTTCCATCCGTTCTCATCGTACACAAGGTTCGTGGACATCGCCTGGTCATATCCGCTGGACATGTAATTTCCGCCTGTGTGAACGATCGCTGAAGTATAGACCGGTATTCCCCATGTGGAACCCACAACCACAGGGAAATTGTTATCCAAATATCTTGGTCTGTTGTATGTGTAATTGAATATGCCCTGCTCTCCATCCTCCATGAGAACGAACCAGGGGCCGTAATCGCGTACCCAGATAGAATTCGTAGGCGCGAATATGAAATCGACGTTGCTCATGTTCACTCCGGCATTCGTAAAGGCGGTCTCAACCGAACTCTGCTCTTCCAACAAGCATATAACCCATACGGTAGTTTCTTCGGAAAAAGCGACGATCAGGCTATACGGAAGCCCCATGGGCCACCTGACGAATACGCCGGTCGCAGGGTCGAACTCACCAGGATTGACCGTGCCTTCAGGCGGCGGTGAAGTGGGAACGGTATTGAGGCCTATCTCATCCAGACGCAGCAGTTCTTCATCCGTAAAAC
>JAUWSL010000015.1 GCA_030610085.1 Candidatus Aegiribacteria sp. | reverse complement strand
CCCCCAGTTCACGTCTTCAAAGAGCTGCTTGATAACGTTCATTTTCATAGGACCGCGCCAGATCACAGGATCGGTCCTGCTGCCGAGCATAAAATCCACCGAAATAACCTTCATGGACCCGAACTCAGCCGGATTCAGCTTTTTCCCATCGAGTGATGTAAGTCTCGTTCCCTCCATTCCCAGGAGTTTTGGAATACTTGGACCATGAAAATCCGTATCCAGAAGTCCGGTTGCATACCCCTTCAGTGAAAGTGAGATCGCAAGGTTGGCGGCAACGGTGCTCTTGCCTACTCCCCCCTTGCCGGAAAGAACGAGAATGCTCTTGTCCGCCGGGGAATTTTCAAGGCTATAAGGAGCAGTATTCTGGTTACTCATAATGATCATACCTCTCTAATAATGATTATTCTTCACAGATAAAGACTGAATAATATAACGATCTGCAGTGAATTACGCATGCGGAACAGTGTTCCTTCGAATTCGTTCCCGGTAACTCCGATTAACCGGATTCTCCGCTGAGAACAGTTCGAAACCACATTCTTCAAGACATCATTCTTGAAGGTATTGCCGTACCGATTCTTCCTGACCATGTTCCGAATACGAGGAGGTTATTCTCATGGATCTCAGTAAATACAGTACCGTTCTATTCGATCTGGACGGAACACTTATTGATTATGCCGGGGCACAGAAGCACGCTGCGGAATATATCGTGGAAGTACTCGATCTTGAAGAATCAAACGCCACATTGAAGCATATCATCGGATTCCTTGAAGGTAATGTCATTCAGGATCTTGAAGCCTGTAAACCATCGGCCATCGAACCGGGGTCCGGTGAAATGCGCCAGGCTTTCAGTAAAGCAGGATTAGGCGTTGACCCGGTTGAGTTCATCGAACTCTACTTTGAAGGACTGGAGGAGCATGCTGAACCGCTGCCCGGAATTGTCGATCTGCTTTCGTTACTTGGGAAAAAATACACCATTGGAATTGTATCCAATGGGCCTGGATCTGTTCAGCGAAAACGGCTTTTGAAATCCGGACTGATGGAATTCCTGGACATCATCGTTCTGAGCTGCGAAGTGGAATCAGCAAAACCGGATCCTGAAATACTCCGCTGCGCTATGAAACTCGCAGATTCAAAAACTTATGACACTCTATTCATCGGGGACAGTGCAGGCAGTGATATGGGGGCTGCCAACGCGGCTGGAGTTGATTTTGTTTTTGTCAGGCCGGACGGGGATTTTTCCGCGCCCGGACCAAGGGTGCTTGAGCTGAGGAAGACAGCAGAACTGATGAAGTACTTCAGTAATAAAACTGTCTGACCTCAACTGCCGATGTCATTATATTCACATATTCTAAACAACGAAAGGATTAATATGAAAATAACTGCAGTAGTTCTGCTCGCAGTATCAATGACCATATCCGCAGGACTGGTCGAGTTCGGAGCTCATGGTGGAGCTCTCTTCCCTTCCGGCAGCGGAGGTGATGTGTATTCCACAAGCCTCATCTTCGGTGTTAATGTCCTTGCCCACATGCCGATATACGCCATCGAGGGAAGTATCGGCTACGGGATTCTGCAGGCGGAAAGCGACAGTCTTGATTTCTCCGCCAGTCTTATCCCGGTCCTTGCCGGTATAAGAACATATACCGGACCAATCTTCTACGGCGGCGGAGCCGGTATGTACATATCCTCTGTAACCATCGATTCCGTTGATACCAGCAATGAGGATTTCGGTGCATATGCGAACCTCGGGATGATATTCCCGACCGGTTCAATGGATATAGAAGGCAGCATCAAATATCACTTTGTTGACTTCGATACGGATAAAGCATGGATCTCTGTTACGGTAGGAACGTACTTCTAGAGAAGACTCTCATAAAGTTAAAGGGGCACGCCATGCGTGTCCCTATTTCTCTTGCCCGATCCGGCCGGTTCAAGTGCTGAAAGCACCCCCCAGCACCAGATAGATGCAACTGTAATCAGCCCTTTCTTGTCCCATTCTGATGAACCTGCAACACTCTCTGCCAGACGGATGAGCAGACTTACGATACTTGCATATAGAAATATCCCCCCGAAAGCAAAGAATGCAATGCCTGCTATGCCGGGTAGATCAAGGTAGAAGGGGGCAAGGAATATAACCAGACTCATCAGGAAATAAAGCGCAAATCCCAGGAATTTCTCAAGCAGGGAAAGCTCTATTCGATCATTTCTGTCAGTTATCTCAGGTTTCAATTCTACCATAATATTTGTCCTCTGTTTCCACGCCTGTCCCTTTTTCTATAGCTCGATCGAATCGCATGAGAACATCGATTTCAGTCTCTACCCTGGAGATTGGCGTACTTTTTGTATCACATACGCTGTACTCTGATCAATAACCTGCTTCTGTTGAATCACCTTTTGTTGTATATTCAGGATTAATACTTTTCGACTCGTCAGTCGCACACAACATCCTCGTCGAGATGAACTGTAAGGCCAATAGGTCCTTCCACTCCATACTGTGTACTCATCTTCCACGAAGTGAAGACATAGGTGTCTCCGTCTTCTGAGAACGTCTGAAGATCGAACGCCTGCATCTCCTCCTCATCGACTATGTAGCTATCATAGATATCAATTGAGAAATCATCGAAGTTGGATTCACCATCCATATTCACCCCAAATGGATTCAGGAATTCTGAAAAATTTAACAGACGAAGACCATCAATACCTCCAGCGAGGTAAACATGTATTGTTGGTGGTGGTGGTGATTCCTCAGGAACAAAATACGCAACTCCGATCCCAAAAGTCCTTGCTGCGTACGATCCCGGCTCAGCCTGGTCAATGGTATCATCATCCATGTTTCCGGCACCATGCCAGTCCCAGTCGCCACCTTGAGAACTTTCCTCGCAGGGTCTTGTGTCACAGTCCCACTGCCAGATGTGTTGGGGTGCATCGGGCTTTGAAATATCGCAGATCATGAGTCCCATAGTATTATTAGAATAGAACAGAAGACGATTGTCGATCTGGATGCTGTCAAGATCCGAAAACGAATCGCTGCCGCCTTCAAGCACAACGGCTCTGTGAACATCGCCCAGCTCTCCTCCAATATCTACTGAGCCAACTTCGTAATCCCACCCACCGCATTGCGAGACTGAGATTCGGGAGACAATTCTGTCATCATTGACATCCACATCTGGGTCCCAGACGAGTATCCCTCCGTTATGAGTAGTCGTATAGCAGAGAGAATCGTTGAATTCGCTGCCATACCGGAAGTCCTGAACAGAAGTCACCCAGGTTCTGGTATCAACAGTGCCGTGCATTGAACCGTAGTAGAGATATGGTACGTTGAATGTGCTTTCATCATCAAAACGCCTACTGTCGCTGTTATAACTGGAAAGCAGAATCACGTTCTGGACAGGACCACCAGGCTGAGCAGGAGGGAATTCCGTTGAAATCGCGTAATCTTCCGCAGCAGAGGAAGGAAGTTCGGTGACGTGGTAGACTTCCCTGTGGTCACCACCATCACATTTGAAACAGTTGTTTTCTACAAGGAGATCATTCCTCTCATCCCTCTCTCCAGGCGAACGATACTGATTGATCCTCCGTGATTCAAAGTATCGGACAATGTCGGTATCACAAGACATGATTCCTCACCGGTTCCGATAACGTCCAGATCCATGAATGTAGGTGTCCAGGCAATGGGAGATGTGATGCTGTCGACGTCGACTGAGACTTCATCCTCGAATATCAACGTGCTGTCACCTGTATCGAAGGAGTACAACCTTACACCGGCAGAGCCGTCGGTGATCGCGACGAGCAAGGTTGACTCAGCCTGCTGACTTGTATCCGGCAGAAACCTAACCTCTGCGACTGCTAATTGTGCTCCTTAGTACTGGTTAGCATTCGTGAAGTAAATACTATCTATCGGAGACCATGTGTCAGCAACTGCATGACTGCTTAAAATGAGCAGTACAATAGCTGAGATGATTGATCCTGCGAAAGCTCTGTGTGATGCTGATGTGACCATTTTACCCTCCTTCATGTTATGACCATTGCTTCTGAATCCGTCAGATGATTTTCACTGATAAATTGTCCAGGATCACTTACTATCCTGTTTAATCGATCACAACCAGACGCTGTGTCGCTGTAAATTCTCCGGAGACCATCCTGCAGAAGTAGATTCCGGGTGAGAGTTCGTCAAGGAATATGCTGTGATAGCCTGAAGAATACTCCTGTGGCGGAGTAGTCTCGATCAGTCTTCCAGTTATATCAAACACAAAGAGTTCTACGGATGATAATTCCGGAAGGGTGAACCTGATTACAGGTGAAGCAGTAGCAGGATTGGGATGGAAGGGAAGAAGCTCAAAGGACCCTGGTCCGGGTTCTCCCTGAATGCCAAGCGGATTCCAGGTAATCGTGATATCGTGGAGTGCTGGAGTAGTGTCAGGGTTGGATGTTTCAAAGATTGTCCTGTACTGTACGTATCTGTCACCATCATTCAGGATTCCTTCAAGTGAGCATGGTGAGGTCAGTATAGCTGACCAATTCCCCATTACTGTGTAGTCATCAGAAGCCCTGACCTGAACTGAAACAGAAGTTCCTGAAGGAGTCTGTGAATTCCAGTCGAGGTAATTCCAGACAGCATCTGCCTGTATATCTAGAATACTGGAATCAAGAAAACCCGCAGATGAATACGTAGAGAGATTCCACCAGGCTATTTCGTCATTGGCCGGAGCTGCACTCAGAATGTCCATATCACCGTCACCGTTAATGTCCTCCGAGTAGACTGATCTGGCGCCGTCGAAGTCGCCATCAACCATATGCTCGTCCCACGATGTACCAGAACCGTCGATATTCTCCCACCAAGTAATGTCATCAGCATTTTGAGCAACTCCAAGAATGTCAAAATCACCATCGCCGTCGATGTCTTCAGAGTAGACGGATGTAGCGCCGTCAAAGTCTTCATCAACCGTATGCTCGTTCCACGATGTACCAGAACCGTCGATATTCTCCCACCAGGTGATGTCATCGTCAAATACGGCAGCGCCTAGGACGTCCATATCACCGTCGCCGTCGATGTCCTCCGAGTAGACCGATCTGGCGCCATCGAAGTCTCCATCAACCGTATGCTCGTCCCACGTTGTGCCAGAACCGTCGATATTCTCCCACCAGGTGATGTCATCAGCATTTTGAGCAGCTCCAAGAACGTCAAAATCACCGTCTCCATCGATGTCTTCAGAGTAGACGGAACCAGCTTCATCGAAATCTCCATTAATAGTATGCCTGATCCATGATGTACCAGAACCGTCGATATTCTCCCACCAGGTGATGTCATCAGCAAATAAGGCAGCGCCAAGGACGTCCATATCACCGTCACCGTCGATGTCCTCCGAGTAGACCGATCTGGCTCCGTCGAAGTCTCCATCAACCATATGCTCGTCCCACGATGTACCAGAACCGTCGATATTTTCCCACCAGGTGATATCATCAGCATATTGAGCAGCCCCTAGAATGTCCATATCACCGTCACAATCGATGTCCTCTGAATACACGGAATTGGCACCATCGAAATCTCCATTAATAGTATGCCTGATCCATGATGTACCAGAACCGTCGATGTTCTTCCACCAGGTGATGTCATCAGTAGATCGAGCAGTTCCAAGAACGTCCATTTTACCGTCACTATCTATGTCAACCGAGTAGACGGAATAAGCCCCAAAGAAATTCTCATCAATGGTGTGTTTTATAATAATTTGCACAATCAGCAGGGTTCCAGGATACGTAGACCAGTCAATGTACAAAGATTGAAAGAACACATTACCCCAGTTCAGAACAGGACCAGGAATACCATCTCCACCAGACCAGTCAGTCTGGACTGCGGAATCAGCAAAAGTGATTGTGATAGTAAAAATGATCAGAAAAGGAAGGATTCTTCTGCACATGGAATACCTCCTGTACTCTTAGAATCACTATAAGTTAACAGATTGTCAAGTTATTCGTGTTCAAGAGACCTGACGATAATATTGTTCTGGTCGTTCATCTATCCAGAATCTTCTGGTGGTATTTTTCATCATAGTTATATTTTTCTAAATAGAAATCATGAGTGCATTCTGCAGTATCTTGCTTCTCAATCTTATCATCCGTTTTCATTGACACTCCCTTATGAAATAAGATGCATCTCTTACCACAATCAATATAGTAAGATCATAGAAAGTAGTTAAAGTGTGCGATCACTACAATACGTATGAATGACCTAAAACAACGCTATAGCTTCATTTGTTGAATCCACCGACTGCAGCAACGTTTTTTAACCACTCGATGAAAAAGTTCGAACTTTTTGATAGAAAGGTCGCCAACTTATATTGATACAGGGCCCTACCCCACCGATGGAGGCACTTTCCAATATCAGGTAAATAAGGCTCTGATCCTTAATCTATAGTTTGCGAAGTTTCTGAATCCGTCAAATGATTCTCACTGATAAATTGTCCAGGATCACTTACTATCCTGTCTAATCGATCACAACCAGACGCTGTGTCGCTGTAAATTCTCCGGAGACCATCCTGCAGAAGTAGATTCCGGGTGAGAGTTCGTCAAGGAATATGCTGTGATAGCCTGAAGAATACTCTTGTGGCGGAGTAGTCTCGATAAGCCTTCCAGTTATATCAAACACAAAGAGTTCTACGGATGATGTTTCCGGAAGAGTGAACCTGATTACAGGTGAAGCAGTAGCAGGATTGGGATGGAAGGGAAGAAGCTCAAAGGACTCAGGTTCTGGTTCTCCCTGAATGCCAAGCGGAGTCCAGGTTAGGGTGACTTCGTGCAGAACCGGGGTTACATCAGGATCGGAGGTCTCAAGGACTGCTCTGTACTGAACGTACTGTTCTCCATCGGTAAGAATGCCGCTGAGGCTGCATGGAGAGTAAAGAGTATCGGACCAGGAACCCATTGCAGTACTGTCCGGATCACTGGATGATCTTACCTGGAAGCCAACGGACGTTCCAGCAGGTTCGGAAGCCGACCAGTCGATATCACTCCAGACGGGACTGCATTCGGTATCAAGAACACTGGATATGAGAGAAGCTTCGGGGGGATAGGTCAGAACATCCAGCCAGGCGACATCGTCCCAGTTGCTGGAAGCACTGATGACATCCTTGATACCGTCACCGTCGATGTCAGCCGAATACACTGTATATACCCAGGGAAAGACACCAAGAGCGGGATGTCTTGCCCATGATGTACCGGAGCCGTTCAGATTCTCGAACCAGTCTACATCACCTTCATAATAGGCAGTTCCAAGGATATCCATGTCACCGTCGTTATCCATATCTGCCGAGTGAACAGAACTTGCGCCATAAAAGAAGTAACCGTGGACATTGTGCCTCACCCATGATGTTCCTGTGCCGTCAGCGTTCTCCAACCAACATATATCACCAACAAGACTGTCACCATCATCTGCCACGACAATGTCCATATCACCGTCACCGTCGATATCCTCAGAGTATACATACGCGGGAGTATCGAAGTAAGCGTCAGTTATATGCTCAAGCCATAGAGTACCGGAGCCGATGACATTTTCCCACCAGGCTGCCTGATGTCCGTGAAAACTTAGCACATCCTTGTCGCCGTCACCGTCGATGTCCGCCGAGTACACGTATCCTGCCGAGATTGGACAACACACGGTGTGCTTAATCCAGATAGTTCCTGTACCATCGACGTTCTCCCACGAGAAGATTCCCCCTACTATACCAGTATAGGAAACACAAATAACATCCATATCTCCATCACCATCAATGTCTTCCGAGTGTACATCATAAGCAGGAGCGAAATATACATCAACGATATGCTTGGTCCAGGCCGTCCCGGTGCCGTCCACGTTCTCCCACCAGCAGATGCCGTCACCACTGGAGCTGGGGGAGCATCCTATGGCATCCATATCTCCATCACCGTCGATATCCTTCGAGCAGATCGAATAGGGATGATAGAAGATGTCATCGATGATGTGTTCAGTCCACTCAATACCCAGACCGCTGACGTTCTCCCACCAGCTTATTCCGTCACCGTAGGCGGCAGCAAGGATATCCATGTCACCATCACCATCGATGTCTTCTGTGTAAACAGACCTGGCAGCATTGAAATGTTCATCAACGTAATGAATCACGACATTATCGATCATTCCAACAGCGATGTCTCCGGAAGCGAAGTAGCATGCTATCCCGGAATCGGAGTAGAAACCCATACCGAACTCGGTAACCGGTCCCCAGACACCGGAACCACCTGACCAGTCTGTCTGAGTTGCAGAATCGGCATATGTGACAGTGATTGAAATGAAGATCAGCAAAAGCAGGATTATTTTATCCATAACGAATCTCCTATATAAAGAGAATCGTAGTTAATTGACAAAATGTCAAGTGTTCGAGTTCATGAAAATCACAGTTTTCCAAACCCTTTAATAGAATAACGTATCTGGGTGTGGTATTCGTGTACTTCTTATTAAATCTTCTCGCTGGAATCGATTGCGTTATCCAGATCTAATCAGATGCAGGCCAAGCCAGAAGTTTGGAGTATTTCCCCAGATTAATGAAGCCGTCTTTTTCATTTCTCACTTCTGGCGATAGTCAACGATATCAAAATTCATGTCATGCTATTACGCCCTCAGCCTTTCTCTTCCTGTACTTTCTGAGAAAGAGGATACCTGAAAGGGCAAAGAGCCCGGACGAGACAATGAACGCTTCTGAAAATCCCGCGAAATGCAGAAGTACGCTTCCAAGTATCGGTGCGAAACTGGCCCGGAGGGCGGTCATAGTAACATGCAGGCCCTGATATGTGGCTTCCTGGCCGGGAGGGGCGAAGTGCAGGCTGGAGATGTTCCAGGATATTCTTACACCAGCCATGCCCACAGCGAAGATTGCGTAGGCAAGATAGAAGAATGCTATACCCATATCAGGAATCCAGTTGCCGAAGGCCATCGAGAGAGGATACAAGGCTAGAAGCAGGCATACGATACCTGTGAACCTGAAGGGATGGAGCTTTTCAAGCCGGACTCCCAGAAAGGGTGAGAGCAGGAGTACTCCAAACTGTCCGATAACACCCTTCGCCAGGGCGTACTGCTCGTAATCCAGTCCGAGTTTTTCAATTGCGAAGAAAGGTATTACGGGCAGGATCATCAGAAAGGCAATACCGTATATGAAAAAGTAGATCTCGAACCATGCGAAATCTCTGTCATTTCTGAAAATAGCCCACAGGCTTCTGAAAAAGTGTTTTGATCCTCTGCCGGTGGATTTCTCTGCAACGCCGGATTCCATGCCTCTGGCCATTATAGAAAGGAATACAGCCTGTCCAGCTCCGAACAGAGCTTCAACCAGGAACAGAATTCTGTAGAACTGGAAATCCATATCAAGCAGTGCACCTGCAAGCATGGCCATGGGAAGGCTGAAGAGAGTGAACGCACTTGTCCACCAGCCGAAAAGCCTTGCCCTGTTATTCTGTGAGTAACGCTTCTTCATGATACTGTTCTGAGCAGGCAGGATGACGCTGTTGGACGCGAAGAAGAAAAGAAGGAGCAGCAGCATAAGATTGACACTCGAAGAGAAGAACATCAATGCAACCGGAAGCCTGCAGAGAACTCCGAAAACAAGAACTGCCCTGTCGTACCTGCCTCTGCTGTCAAGCCAGTGGTTTATGAAGACAGCAAGCATGTTGCTGATCGGCCAGAGCATCGTAAGGGCAGTTATCTGCCAGGCGGCAGCATTCAGCCCGTTTACAGCGATATACTCATGGTTTATCACAACACCCATGGATACTCCGCCGAAGACGGCGGACAGCAGGTGGAGCTTGAATGATTTTCTTTCATCCCCTCCGAGGGGACGGAAGAATCTCCTCTCACCGTTATCTGATCTGAATGAGAGCCATGAGAAGAACTGCATGTTTAACCGACCGGCGGTACTATACTCCTGTCCTGCAGGATCTGCAGAACCTGTTCAGCGCACTCCTCCGCTGTAAACTCATGAGTTTTCAGAACAAGTTCAGGAGACAACGGCGCTTCGTAGGGTGCCGATATACCGGTAAAAGAAGGTATCTCACCGCTTCTTGCCTTTTTGTATAAACCCTTGGGATCCCTCTGTTCAGCCACTTCAAGCGGAACTTCAACGTATACCTCAATAAAATCGTTCTCATTCTGGATGGATCTTGCAAAATCCCTGTCCTCACGGTAGGGACTTATGAAAGCCAGCAGGTTTATTACTCCGAAGGAACTGAACAGTTTTGCGACTTCAGCTATCCAGCGGATATTCTCCTTTCGGTCCTCCGGTGAGAAACCCAGATCGCTGTTAAGACCATGCCTGATATTGTCACCGTCAAGAATCGACGTAAGAACACCCCGCTCCTGAAGCATTTCAGCAAGTATGTCCGCAATGGTGGATTTTCCGGATCCGGAAAGCCCGGTAAGCCAGACAGTCGCTCCACGGTGCCCCAGAAGTTTTTCCCTGTCATTTCTGTCCACACCATGATGGTGCCATGTAATATTCTTATCCGCAGTGTTATCCGACTTCATACTCCTCCTGTTCTGCATAAATCTGAATAGGTTTCAGAAAATGGAAAGTTTTGCTATCATACATACTCAGAATTCAAATCGCTAATGAATCTCCGTAAACAATCGAGAGGAAATCATGGTCAGCAGGGATACCATCAGGAAAAATCTTTCAAGCTGCCTGACAGACACGTCACCGCTGAATCTCCCCGGAGGAAAACGTGGCAAGGTCAGGGACAGTTACGATCTTGGAGACAGGATCCTCCTTATCACCACGGACAGGCAAAGCGCCTTCGACAGGGTACTCGCTTCCGTCCCCTTCAAGGGTCAGGTTCTCAATCAGGTAAGCGCTTTCTGGTTTGAGAACACCAGGGACATCGTCCCGAATCACGTTATCTCCATTCCCGACCCGAATGCCACTCTTGCGGTCAAGTGCGAAGTATTTCCTGTGGAGTTCATTGTAAGAGGTTATCTTACGGGAAGCACCAGCACTTCAGCATGGACACTTTACAGTAACGGCAGCCGGAACATCTGCGGCAACGAACTTCCCGATGGAATGGTGAAGAACCAGAATTTTCCAGAACCAATAATCACTCCAACTACTAAGAGTGATCTGCACGATGAGTCAATAACGCCTGAAGGAATAGTCAGTGAAGGCCTGATGACCGCTCCGGAATGGGACAGGGCCTCCGGTATAGCAATGGCACTTTTCAAAAGAGGGATGAGAATAGCCGCTGAGAACGGCCTTATACTGGTGGATACAAAGTACGAGCTGGGAAAGGATGATAATGGGGATATCATCCTCATCGATGAGATCCACACCCCTGACTCATCAAGATACTGGATATCCGGCAGTTACGAGGAAAGATTTACGAACGACCTGGAACCGGAGAACATCGACAAGGAATTCCTGAGGCTCTGGTTCAGGGAAAACTGCGACCCGTACAATGACGAAAAACTCCCGGCGGCTCCCGATGACCTTGTTATCGAGCTTTCATCAAGGTACATCAAGCTCTACGAGATGATAACGGGCAAGGAGTTCAAACCAGCTTCGAGTGATGCTCCTCTGGAGAGACTGAGGAATAACCTGAATGCAATTTTTATGTCAGGATAACCTTCTTGACATGGAATATTTTGAACTTTATTCTCTGTCCAGATAACTAAGCGGGCGTACAGAAGATTGTTTGGACAAATGCGAATACTGAAACTGATCTTGAAGACACTGCTGATACTGTTGATCTTCACCTGCGCATGCGTGTCAGAACAGGTGAGTGTTCAGACAGTCACACTCAAGGACTCCAAGATCCACTCATCCTATGATTGGAGCAAAGAGGAACTCTGGCCGGTAACGGACTGGGCTCTCGAGGAGCTTTCGACAACAGGAGACGCTGAATACCTCGACGATCTTGAGAAAGACGTAATCCTCCACCTGAATATGGCTCGGACTGATCCGGCTCGTTACGCGCACGATTTCATCGAACCAAGGATTGGGTTCTTTTCCGGGATGGTGTATCGGGAACCGGGACAATCGACACTTGTAACCCAGGAGGGTGTGCAGGCAGTTGAAGAGTGTGTTTCTTATATGGAAGATACTGAGCAAATGAACCCTATGGTTCCATTGGAGAGTGTCAGTCTGGCTGCTTTGGATCATGCTCTGGATCTGTCCCTGACAGGAGAAACTGGTCACATCGGGAGTGACCGGTCGGACTTTTCACTCAGGATTGAGCGGTACGGGCAATGGATGTTTTCAATCGGAGAAGTTATCTCATATGGGCCGACCACCGGAAGAGAGATCGTAATTGGTCTTTTGATTGATGATGGAGTATCCGGCAGAGGACATCGAACGATCGTTCTCAATCAGAATTTCAGAATGGTCGGTATTGCAATAGAAGAGCATCCTGCCTATGGAAATGTGTGTGTCATCGAGTTAGCAGCGGATTACATATGCTCTGAAAGAGATTTATATATCAATCCATACTTCCGAAAAGGTCGTCGGGATCATTATCATCATCAGGATCAATGATCTTCTCTACCCTTTTAAGTGTCTCAGCCGAACGCAATCGTAGATCTTCAGCCTGTTTCATGATGTCTTCGGGAGACAGTGACTCGGCCTCGGGGCTCTCGTTCGGGGATCCCGGCTCGTGCTCTTCATCAAAGGGAGCTTCAATTTCATCGTCGGTATGATCGGTTTGTGATGGGGCATCTGGATCTTCATTGCCATCATCAACCGAAACACCCTTGATACTGGAGATGATCTTCTTTCCACACAGCTGGACACCCTTTGCGTTTTCACTGGTTACGCGGTAATCCGATATGAGACATTCATCCTTCCTTCTCCGCATCCTCTTCTTCCGCTGGAACCAGAAATCAAGCTTCATCTCGGGTTCCCATGTGAAGAAAACAACTTCGCTTCCTTCGGGGGCGTACCTGTACTCCTTGTCCAGGATGAAACTGCCGATACAGAACCTTTTAATGAACGCGATCCTGGTTTTCTGCTGCTGATAGACAGCTGTAAATACTATTTCCTTATCAAGCACACCGCAGAAAAGGACATTTCCGTCTATAAAATACTTGTCCTGAACTGGAATAACCCTGTAAGTTCCATTATCAAGGAGGAATACGAACCTGTCATACTCGGAAACACCGAAAGTCCTCTCCCCTTTTATTGACGTTCCAAACAGCCCTGTATCCGAGTTGAAACCTGCCTTGAGGTTTCTTATCGCAACTTCCTTCACATCGATATCACTGAAATCCTCGATGCTGGTCAATCTGGGGAAATTCTTCCCATATTTCTCTACAAGATTTTCCAGATATTCTATTGCGTATTGTACAATATTCCTGAGATTGGATTTTGCCTTCTTCATCTTCTTCCGGATTATACCCATCTCTTCCTTGTGACTGTCGATATCGAATCTTGATATTCTCCGGATTTTCAGCGA
This sequence comes from Candidatus Aegiribacteria sp., assembly GCA_030610085.1. Classification (GTDB taxonomy): domain Bacteria; phylum Fermentibacterota; class Fermentibacteria; order Fermentibacterales; family JCC-6; genus Aegiribacteria. The sequence continues at coordinate 12,046 of JAUWSL010000015.1, read as the reverse complement.
GAGCAGTTTATCGATATCCTCTTCGGTGATTTCCAGATTTATCTCATCTGTGAAAGGTTTCAGGCTCTGAAGGACAGCTTCACGAACATTTTCCCAGGAAGTGCATTCCTCGATATTCTTGTAGAGCCTGTTTTCAATGAATATCTGTTCAAGGTTCAGCCAATGCAGCCTTCCGGTATAATCGCTGATCTCAAGTTTCAGTTCAAGCTTCAGTATCTCTATCAGCCTGCCGGTACAGTACTGGATCATCTCCGAGATGGTGGTTTCGACGGGAACCCCGTCCTGAATGACAACTATGTTCGGAGAACTGGAGGTTTCGCAGTCCGTATGAGCGTATAGTATTTTCAGTCCTTCATCAATTCCTGCTCCACGGGATAGTCTTACGTTGATCTCAACGGAATCAGTAGTATAGTCATCGATCGATGAGACCTTTATCTTGCCTTTCTTGGATGCCAGTTCAATGGAATTTATTACGGATTCGGTCGTGGTCCCCCACGGAAGTTCCCTGATGATAAGATTCTTGTGGCCGTCCTTCTCTATCCTTGCTCTGTTCCTGATCTTTCCAAGGCCGTCATTGTAATCGGATATATCGATCCGGCCGCCCTGTGGAAAATCGGGAAATAACTCGAAATCCTCCTCCTTCAGGCACGCTATCTGGGCTTTGAGAACCTCCTGGAAATTATGAGGAAGTACTCTGGTCGACATCCCCACCGCGATACCCTCCGCTCCCAGAAGAAGCAGGACAGGAAGCTTGGCGGGCAGGAGGACCGGCTCATTGTTCCGACCATCGTAACTGGGCTCGAAATCCGTGATCCTTTTATTGAAAAGTGTCTCGCGGGCGAGATCCGTCAATCTGCATTCGATGTACCTCGATGCCGAAGCTCCGTCACCGGTAAGAATATTACCGAAATTACCCTGCCTTTCTATGAAAAAACCTCTGTTCGCCAGGGAAACAAGCGCGTCTCCTATAGATCTGTCACCATGAGGATGGAACTGCATGCAATGACCTATTACGTTGGCCACCTTGCAGAACCTGCCGTCATCCATCTGGAACAGTGACCATAGGATCCTTCTCTGTACAGGTTTCAGACCGTCGGCAAGATCAGGAATGGCCCTGTCCTTGATAACGTAGGAGGCATATTCGAGAAAATAGCGATTGTAGAGTCTTCTCAGGCTGGTTTTGCTCAAATCAGGTTCTCCATGATGAATTCACGTCTTTCGGGCGTGTTGCGACCCATATAGAAATCCAGCATCTCGGGAACCTCTTTCAGTCTCGTGATACGAACGGGTTCCAGTTTCATATCCTTGCCTATGAACTGCCCGAATTCCTTCGGTGAAATTTCCCCGAGGCCTTTGAATCTTGTTATTTCAGCTTTGTCACCGAGGCGGTTGACAGCCCCAAGCCGTTCCTTCTTACTGTAGCAGTAGACGGTTTCCTTTTTGGTCCTTACACGGAAAAGGGGTGTTTCAAGAATGAAAAGGTGTTCATCCAGAACAAGACCCTCGAAGAAATGAAGAAAGAGCGTCAGGAGGAGATATCTGATATGCATGCCGTCAACGTCGGCATCGGTGGCCAGTACGATCCTGTTGTACCTCAAACCCTCGATGTCATTCTCGATATTAAGAGCGCGCATGACATTGTAGATCTCCTCGTTCTTGTAGACTGTATCCTGCTTCTTGCCATAGCAGTTAAGCGGCTTTCCCCTGAGGGCGAATACCGCCTGAGTCTGTACTTCGCGGCTTGAAATGATACTGCCTGCTGCGCTTGCACCCTCGGTAAGGAAAATCGTTGTTTCCTCTGCCCTCTTGTTATCATCCCCGTAGTGGATCTTGCAGTCTTTCAGATGAGGTATCCTCAGAGCGACCTGTCTGGCCCTCTGGCTGGCCTGCTTTTTAACGTTGCTAAGTTCGGTACGGACCTTCTGATTGATCTTGACTTTATCTACTAGAATCGAGGCGCTTTCGGGATTCTTGTGCAGATGCTGTTCCAACTCGGTTTTAACCTTGTTAACTATCCAGCCCCTTATGTCATTATTGCCAAGCCTGGTCTTTGTCTGTGATTCAAAAACAGGTTCCCTGATACGTATGGAAACAGCTGCGATTATACCCTCGCGCACATCCTGACCTGAATAGCTCTCGCCGGTGAAGGAGTTAATGCCTTTGGTTATACCCTCTTTGAAAGCGGAAAGATGTGTTCCGCCGCTTGAGGTATACTGACCGTTCGCAAACGACAGATAGCGTTCGCCAAAATCGTTTGTATGCGTCAGTGCGAATTCAAGTGTCTGCTCCCGGAAAAAGATAACAGGATACATTGCTGAATCTCCAGCTTCATCATGAAGAAGATCCATCAGGCCATCCTCGGAGAGAAAATCCATGCCATTCAAACGCATCCTGAGACCGGCATTCAGATTGGCGTAATGCTGGCACCTGTTCTGAAGGAATTCTTCCCTGAAAGTGAAATCACCGAATATCTCCCTGTCCGGTGTGAATTCAACAAGTGTGCCGTTTCTTTTAGAGGATTTTCCACTCTCATCACTGATGAGCTCACCACGGCAATAAACAACCTCGCGATAATCACCGTCCCGGTATGCGATCACTCTGAAATTCTCCGAAAGAGCGTTCACAGCTTTGGTCCCTATACCATTGAGCCCTACACTGAACATGAAAACATCAGTATTGTACTTCGCACCTGTGTTTATCTGTGAGACACACTCAACCAGCTTTCCGAGCGGGATGCCTCTTCCGTAATCCCGTACCGAAACCGATGTCCTGTCACTCGAGATGATGATACGTTTCCCGTAATCCATTATGAATTCATCAATTGAGTTATCCATGACTTCCTTGAAAAGTACGTAGATCCCGTCGTCAGGATGTGTACCGTTACCAAGGCGTCCTATGTACATTCCCGTTCTGAGGCGAATATGCTCGATCGAGGAGAGAGTTTTTACTTTACTCTCGTCGTAGATGTGCGGTTCCTGCATAAGTTCTTCAGTCATTTTGCACCATATGTTACGTGTTCATTATTGATGACATACATCATGTAGTATAAAACTGCAGCTGTTCATATGCCAGCCTCAATATATAGTGGTAATGGCTTACTGAATAATACCATATATAGGAATACTACAGATAACATGTATGTGTAATCGTGCCCCGGAAGCGTTAGAAGTGATAGTCAGATCTCAGGGAAGCATCTCCCTCAGCTTTATTGCCAGCCTTCGTACGGTGCTGTTTCTTCCCTTGAAATTGTGTATCGACTTTTCCTTGATTCCATCCAGGATGGATATGTCGCAGCCAAGCGATGCCAGGAATTCATCAAATCCCTCGGGAGCCGATTTCGGTTCGCGCTCGTTAACCGTTTTCAGAGCTTCCTCTCTTGGAATTGCCCCGCACCTGACCATATTTGCGTACAGATATTCGTACTTGCCGAAGCCTGTTCTGGTTTTGTAGAGGTAACTGGAATGGGGAGTTCCGAGACAATCGTATCTGACATCAGCCATGGATTTTCCGAAATCAAGCTCCCTGTTGAGAGTTTCGTATATCAAAGGAAGGTCCCATTCGATAAAGTCAGGAAGGTTGATCTGCTTTACTTTGAACATCCGTTTCCACGAGGGATAGAAGTAATCCCATTTCAGTTCCTTCAAAGGAATGAAATCCTTTACCATGCTCTTGAAATGTATCCGGTCAATGCATGAGCCGGCCGGTGGAGCTTCAAGCATATCGGAGAATCCCGCGGCGATAAGCCTTATCCCCTGGGTATCGGCGGCCCGGAATATTGCCGTAGGCATCAACACAACGCAGGCTGCGCAGAATTCACCAGTTGCTTCGAGAGCTCGCTTGTAAACCCTCCGAAGAAGATCAAAACCCGGACTGTACGTTATAAGGTCCACACCAAGCTTCGCAGCCGATTTCTTCGCGAATGCCAGTGCACCCGGATCAAGGAATCCGTTATCAAAATTAAAAGCAAGACAACGCATTCCATAAGTGTTTTTAAGTACCCAGAGTGTATAAGTACTATCCTTGCCGCCGCTGAAAGGAACGAGTACATCGTACTTCTCTCCCTTTCCTCTGTAGCGGTCAAGTATTTTTTCAAGTCTTTTCCTTCTTGCATCCCAGTCTATGTTCGAATATTTCTGGTCATGCTCCCTGCAGACTCTGCATACGCCATTCTCGTCAAAATCTATATTCGGATAATTCCCCGGAAGAATGCAACGTGTACACTTTAGTACCTTCTCTGTCATTTCACACCTTTCTATAACGATAGCTATTCCCTAGCAAACCGGTATATATTCAACGGGGAATTGAAACACAATACACTGATCAGGTTGTTGCTCTGCTTAGACGAGGTAGGAAATATCTTCCTCCAGCCCGGCTTCCCTGAGAACTTCTTTTCTGCGTACTTTTCTAGTAGTGGTCTTGGGGAACTCATCCTCTCTGATGATAAATCGAGCAATCCGCTTGTAAATTGGATGAGACGCGTTGAATTTCCGGACGACCTTTCTCATGTATTCAGCAAGATAGTCGGTTGTAAGAGTTAATCCGTTCTCCTCAGCGTGTTCGATGAATTTTTCCATGTTCGGAACGAAGATAACCCATATCTCCTCGCCCTTGGTCTCGGTCAGCTTACCTGCAACCATGCATTCAAGAATGAACATGTCATTCCCGACGACCATCTCTATCTCTTCCGGGTATACATTCTTGCCGTTCTTTGCGACGATCACGTTCTTCTTACGCCCGGTGATGAAAATGAAACCATCATCGTCGATATGACCGTAATCCCCCGTGCTGAACCAGCCATCATCCGAAAGAACTTCAGCGGTTGCGACGGGATTATTGTAGTAACCCATCATTATATTGGGACCTTTTGCGAGGATTTCACCGTTTCCCTCAATATCGGGATTGTCTATTTTAATGGTGACACCCGCAACGGCCGGTCCCACAGAGCCTACTCTGTTGGCTTCAAGAGTATTGACAGTGAGTATCGGGGAAGTCTCGGTTAATCCGTAGCCCTGGAGAAAATTGAATCCAAGCTTCGCAAAGCCGTCAACTACTTCCGGAGCTATTCCGGCACCTCCGGAAACACAGAGCCTCATATGTCCTCCAAGTTTATCATGTACCTGTGAAAATATCTTCTTTCTTAAACTCTTTCTGCCGAAAACCTCTCCTACCGCTGAGATGGTCAGGCCGAGGCGATACTTGAAGGGTCCGCCCTTCATGGACTGGATAGCGCCGAATATCTTACGGTACATGGCTTCCCAGAGCAGCGGAACGGCAAGAAGAATGGTAGCTTTGGAATTGATCATATCCTCCGCTACAGATCTTATACCTCTGCTGATATATATGGTAACTCCATGAGTTACCGGGAACAGGAAACCGCAGGTGCACTCGAAGGTATGGTGAACTGGAAGGATCGAGAGAAATACATCGTCCTCTTCCACATCCAGTACCAGGCTCATCTGTTTGATATTACTGAGGAGGTTGTTCTGTGAGAGTGTCACACCTTTTGCCTGTCCCGTTGTGCCCGATGTGTAACAGATGGCGGCCGGGGCATTGAGGTCCCATGTCTCAGGTAATACGGCGGCGCTTCCCGATCCAGCGCGGATAAGATCGCTATGTGTTTGGATCCCATTACCGTGAGCCGTATTCATTACGACCATTTTGATATCTCTGCCCGGCAGCTTATCACTGAAATCCTCAACGTACCTTTCATCGAAGAACATAATGTTGGTACCGGAGTAGTGGATTATCGTAAGCATTTCCTGAATGGGCAGTTCTCTATCGATAGGAACAACGATTCCTCCAGCTCTCAGGGTCGCCAGATAGGTGATAGCCCATGCTATACTGTTGTTTCCGGTCACGCCGACGACTGGTTTATCGCTCTTCTCTAGAATCGCCCTGGCAAGCGCATCAATTTTCTTTCTGAGATCAAGGAAAGTCATTGAATGATAATTACCGTTTCTGTCAGGTTCGCTGAACGCTATTCTGTCAGGCAATCTCTCAGCGACACCGATCAACGCCTCAGGTATGCTTGCCAATTCAGGAACATCATGAAGAACTCCACCGGAGATTTCAGTTTTCATGGTTACACCTTACTGTTGGTAAATATCATTTCTACTTGCTATGCTCTATCAATAATACAGGAAGAGACTTATGAAAAGAGGCAGATCCAATTACTCCTGGAGGCCTATCGTCGCGGCGATTCTGAAACCTACGAACGGATAACCAAGAGAGGTATCCGGATACATCCTGGCATCGCACCTGCAGTCCTCCATTGAGGAAAGCCAGCTGCCTCCCATTGCCACAAAAGGTGAATCCGCTTGAACAGATCTGCAGTACTCCCATACGTTGCCGGCCATATCGTAGAGACCCCAGTTGTTGGCGGGAAAGCTGCCAACCGGTGCTGAGTATGAGAACCCGTCGTCAATTGATGGATGCCTGCATAGCATACCTTCACTGGCATCGGACAGGTTCAGAAAACTGCCGTCAGGCTGTACCGAACCCCAGGGCCATGGTCCTCTGCCGCCAGCAAGAGCAGCTGTCTGCCATTCAATTTCAGTGGGCAATCTAAAGGTTATCCCTGATGTATCAAGTGAAGTAAGCCATGCACAGTACTCCTGCGCAGCCCTGCAGGTCAGACCCGCTACCGGAAGATTCTCCAGCCCATCCTGAATGGCCCATTCGCCATAGCTGTCAATGTAAAAGAACAGAGGGTAGTCAGAGGGAAACATATCCTCAAGCGTATCCGTACGTCCCCACCGGTTTGTGGTATCTATCGCGGGTGCCGGCTCAAGTATTCTGAGATATTCACAGAATTCGCTATTGGTTACTTCATACCTTGCTATAAGGTATGACAGCAGGATATCCCCGGTTCTGCCTGCTTCCGGTGGAACAAGTATCATACCTGACGGATGGAGCCGCGGAAGGATATAGTGAAAACTGTATGCGGTGTTGGTCACAAGAGAAACGCTGTCCTCAATCACTATCAGGTCCTCCAGAGTAAGGTTCATATAGTGTAGACCGGGGTTATCGATGCTGACATTCAGTGGGGTCTGACCTATGAAGGATCCATCCAGAATAACTGATGCACCGGATGGATCACTTGAAATTTCCACAGGAAACCTGTAGGGAAGCGATATAAGAACGGGCTTATCGGACATTTCCGGTAGAAGAACAGTATCAACGGGTACTCTATCCGGATGGGATACCACGATTGCAAGGCCGTCAAACTGAACCGGGATCCGTGCGGGAGTTGTCCATACGAACTCATCGTAATCTGAAACTGTAGCTCCTGCAGGAGTGGATACGACATACACATAGGCAACCGGCCAGGATGTATCAACTATCAGCATAACAAGAAGGATCGTCAGCGCGGACAGAAGGATAAGCGCCCAATGGTCAAGAATGAACTTCATCTTACTCCAGAATATTTAAGTCACAAAAACGTTCACCGGCTGCAATCTCAACATTGAAGCTCCTGAGGATGAATAATACTGTTGATCGACGTATTTAACCAGTTTTTTGCGATTTGCACAGCGGTTGTATAATTATACTTGTATAAACACTCCGGGGACATCCGCATGATCCCCTGATTCAGTAAATGAGAGGATAGTTATGGTAGCAGTAGAACTGGGAACTTATACTGATCTTTTCTCCGAGTACACTGAACTGCGTGTTCAGGAGAACAGAATCATGAACGTGACTGTTGTTAACGGTGACGTTATGGGAAACAGCAGATCCACGGGAAGCGGTGTCTCTGCAAGGACCTTCAGCAAAGGCACCTGGGGATTTGCTTCCAACCCCGTGATTGATGATGAGAATATCAGAAAGGTTATCGGAGCAGCCACAAGGAATTCTCAGTTCCTTGCAGGAAGGGAGAAGAGAACCGGATATACTCTACCTTCTTCTCCGGGCAGATCGTCAGAGGATTTCTCTACAAAAAAGAAACGTTTCTCCCAGAAGGAAATAATCGAGTTCATGATGGAGATCGATGGAAGGATAGATGAGAAATACAGCAGAGTGGTGTCCAGAACATCCGTTCTTCAGCTCCTCGATATGGAGAAATCCCTTGTAACTTCCGATGGATCCTCCGTCTACTCCATGATACCCAGAACACTTCTCTATATTTCCCTGAGCACGGAACATGACGGTGAGCCTGTACAGCTGTTCAATGCATATGGCAGCCTTGGACAGTTTGAAGATCTGTTTTTAACGCCTGAAGTTCTTTACGGCAGACTGGATGAACACTACGAGCACCTCATCAGAAAAGCTGAAGGGGTTCATCCTGATTCCGGTATGAAAGAGTGTATTCTTGATGCCGATCTTGCAGGCATTCTATCCCATGAAGCAATAGGCCACACCACAGAGGCTGATATCGTACGCGGCGGTTCGGTAGCGGGTGACTACATGGATCAGCAGGTTGCAAGCCCTCTAGTAACCCTGGTGGATTTCGCCAACAGAGCACTCGGAGAGATATGTCCAGTTCCGGTGTTCATGGATGATGAGGGGACTGTAGCAGAAGATGCTGTATTGATAGACAACGGGATTCTGAAACGGTTCATGCATAACAAGGAATCCGCAGCATATTTCGACGCCAGGCCAACCGGAAACGCAAGAGCGTACAAGTTCAGTGACGAACCGATCATACGCATGCGCAATACCGCGATACTCCCTGGAAAAAGTAAGCTTGAGGATATGATTGCTTCGGTTGATGACGGTTACTATCTCATGAAACCGAGCAACGGACAGGCGGACTCGACCAGCGAGTTCATGTTCGGTGTGGTGCAGGGATACGAGATAAAGAAAGGCCGTCTTGGCAGAGCGATCCGGGATACAACGATATCCGGTGTAGCCTTCGATATGCTTAAAACCGTTACTGCCGTTTCAGATGATATGAAATGGACAAACGGAGGAATGTGCGGGAAGAAGCAGCCTATCCCCGTTGGTATGGGCGGCCCTGCAGTCAAATGCAGAATCAATATAGGGGGAAAGTAATGAAAGATAGAAAAGACATCACAGAGTACTGTGTTGAAGCCCTGCAGAAAGCCGGGCTGCAGAAATCGGAATGCTTTCTCCATGATACGCGCAAGGATGAACTGAACGTTGACAGTGGAGAGATAAGTCTTCTAAGAACAACGGACGACACTTCGCTGATCCTCAATGGAATTCTGGATAATAAAAAGGGAACTATTTCCATCAATAAGATCGACAGGCAGTCAATTGATGACGCCGTGAAAAAAGTACTCGATCTGGCTGAATCCTCGGAGGCCGACAGTGCCAACGATATTTCACCCATGCAGCCGCCGGCAGTATTTGAAAAGGGAGCACAAGCACCGGATCTTGACCTGATGTACACCAGAATGAAGGATTTCCTGAAGTACAGCAGCGAACATTACCCAAGTCTTATCCTGGAACAGGCGATACTGGATTTTACGAACATCAATAAGTACTACCGGAATTCCAATGGCGCAGATCTCCAGTCAAGACGCAGCTCTTACAGCTTCGTCCCGATGTTCACATCGAAGGAGGGCACGGAAATCTCATCCTTCAACTACGCCACCTTTTCGACCACTGAACTTGACAGGAACCTTCATGAATGCGGGACCATCGATATACTGATGAAACAGTCGACCGAGCAGGTACGTTCGAGGGAATTCCAGGATAAGTTCGATGGAGACATCATAATCACGCCTGACTGCCTCGGCACTTTCATTTACATGATAGCCATGTACCTCAGCGATTACCCGATGATAAAGGGAACTTCGATCTTCAAGGACTCCCTTGGAAGTGAGATCGCCGATCCTCAGCTGACCCTGCATTCTCGGCCCCTCTCAGACGAACTTGCGGAAGGTTATTTCATCACAGGTGACGGCTTCACCGCGGAGAACAGCACCATAATAAGCAAGGGAGTACTTAACAGCTTCATCCTGAGCCTTTACGGAGCAAACAAAACCGGAAGAACCAGAGCTGTAAACCGAGGGAACGCTTACGTAGTTGATCCCGGTGCACATACCGTTGATGAAATGACAGGATCGGTTGAAAGAGGTATCCTTCTCTGCCGGTTCTCCGGTGGCAGACCGAGTGAGAACGGCGATTTCTCCGGAGTCGCCAAGAACAGCTACTACATTGAGAATGGTGAGATCAAGTATCCCGTTAAGGAAATCATGATTTCAGGTAACCTCAAGAACCTGCTCGGCAACATAAAGAGGATATCAAGAGAGAGGGTCAATTTCGGCGATACGATTCTGCCGTGGATACAGGTTGGAGACACTGCGATTTTCGGTAAGTAAATTTCGGACAACAGAAGGCAAGGTGGATCATGTTAAGAGCAGCACGGTATGTTATCCTTACTCTATCGGTTATTCTGATGTTGCATGGAAATACTGCTGCGCAGCCTCCCGGCCAGCCATTCTCATCCTACTGGTTTCCGAATGAACTCCTCTCCTGGACTCCTTACGGAGATGCTGACGCACCCTACAACAAAGGAGCAATCGAACTTGCCGACAGATCCCTTGGCGATACGCAGGCTAATATTCATGCAAGACCGGATGAGGGAAAAATAGCAGCCCTGTCCATAATGTATCCATCCACCAGCGGTAACCCGTCGCAGGGTGCTGCCGTGTTCGACGTATACGCATTCAACTACTGGCAGTATACCGACAGGCTTGTCCTGTGGGGCGGTTCTGCCGGAGAGGGTCTCATACTGTCTCCAAGTTCGGATGTCATTGACGCAGGCCACAGGAACGGTGTCCCTGTTTATGGAACAGTCTTCTTTCCGCCAGTCGTCTACGGAGGGCAGATACAGTGGGTGGAGGATTTCGTCCAGAACAGCGGCGGGATCTTCCCTGTTGCCGATAAGCTTATTGAAGTGGCCGAGTACTACGGTTTTGATGGATGGTTCATAAATCAGGAGACCGCTGGAGGAACTGCCAGCCTTGCCCTGGATATGCGCGATATGATGGAGTACATACAGCTTAACTCCGATCTGAATATCATGTGGTACGATGCGATGGTGGAATCGGGAAGTATCTCCTGGCAGAACGCTCTCAATTCGAACAACGACATGTTCTTCGAGGATGGCGGGACAATCTCGAACGAGATGTTTCTGAACTTCTCGTGGTCGACTGCAGGGCTCGCCTCCTCAGCTGCTTATGCCATAGGTCTCGGAAGAAGCCCCTACGATCTCAACGCCGGAGTTGATGTGCAGGCTAACGGTTACTCAACCGGAGTGAACTGGGAGGGAGTCTTCCCTGAAGGCGGCTCTCATGTGACATCCCTCGGTTTCTACTGTCCTAACTGGTGTTTTTCAAATTCCTCCAGCCACGAGGACTTCTATACAAAGGCTAACAGATTCTGGGTGGGGGCCAATAGAGACCCCTCCAACACCGAGACCACACACCCATGGAAGGGTATGGCTCATTACATCCCCGCGAATACGCCCGTAACCGAATTGCCGTTCGTAACGAATTTCAATACCGGTCAGGGGCACCTTTTCTCGGTTAACGGTTCGGAGATGGGAGGCTCTGACTGGAACAACAGAAGTCTCCAGGATATTCTACCGACCTGGCGCTGGATAGCTGACTGCAGCGGATCAGCACTGTACCCGGAGCTGGACTGGACTGAAGCATACTGGGGAGGAACCTGCCTTAAAGTCTCGGGGGACCTCTACCCGGGAACCCCCACAGTTCTCTACCTCTACAAAACCGATGTTGTACTCTCTTCGGGAGACAATCTGATCGTTGCGTACAAAACGGGCATCAGCGGCACTCCATCGAATCTGGAAGTGGGTCTGGCCTTCGAGGATCCTGAAACGTTCGATTATATTGACATGGGCAGCAGTACGACAGAAGGTTGGAACGAAGTGATCAAGGATCTGTCGGCATACTCCGGCAGGCCTCTTTCTGTAATAGCATTGAGATTCGACGCTTCAGCAACTGCAGCCGATTACGAAATACTTGTAGGTCAGCTTGGCATCATCAATGGAACACAGGACACACCGGCTCCACCCACTAATCTCTACGTAGAGAATTTTCAGCAGATCGATGATGAT
>JAUWSL010000060.1 GCA_030610085.1 Candidatus Aegiribacteria sp. | reverse complement strand
CCGTCCTGACCCCCGAAGTATACTGTTGAGGAATCCACAGCCGGTTCTCCGCAAATTCCACAGACTGTGGCAAATATCCATTTTAAAGTACCGGTAACAGCGTCAACAGCTCTAAGATTGCCGTCGTTGCAGCCGAAATACAGCACACCGTCCACAAGGGCTGGAGATGAGAAGAATTCCCTTCCCGAATTTGATCTGATATGCCAGAGTTCATCGAAAGGAGCAACGATATCCAGCCCCCATCCGGCATTGCCCGAGGATAGAGCTCTTGCCTGAAGCCAGAACTCCGGTATTTCATTGATGAGGGCTTCACCGTCATAACCGGCTTGAGTACCTGCAACCGATGAATCGGCAGGAACCGCCTGCGCAGCTCCCGTCAGATCTCCGTCTGATCCAGGTGAATTGAATACCGTTGAGATAAGGAACAGCAGTATGAGTGCGGATATAAGGCTTGTTCCAATAATGAGGATATGCCTGCTGTCGCCATTCTCCGATGTTTTGATACTCTCTTCAGCATGTACATGTGATTTGTGCAACTGAACAACCTCTCAATATATGATTACAGGTGCACCGACTGGAAGAGACCTGTAAAGAGCTTCCAGATCACTGCTTCCCATTCTGATGCATCCATGGCTTATATTCCTGCCTCTGCCCACTCCGTAATGGATCAGTATCCCGCCGCCGAGATCGATCTTGTACGAGCCAAGGGCTCCGGGAACCTTCTTGACGAAGACCCTCTCGGTCACCGTCAGGGAATCATGGTAGTAGATGATCTGCTCCTCCCAGGGAAGCGTATCGGGGATTACAATGAACTCATCCGGTTCCGGTGGTGTAATGTTCATCTCCTGCCAGTACCAGTCCGGCCTGTGCCAGTATGGATTTTCACTCTTTTCCAATACGTAACTGAGACCTCTTGGTGTTGTGAAATTCCACGCCTGACCATCATCGTTACTTGTCCAGCCTTTCCCTGTGCCGCAGTAACCTGACCTTACCAGTATATCTCTACCATTACCAATGTTTATTCTGAGGTGGAATCTGTTCTGGTAAGTATCGATAAGAAGGTAGTACCCTACATAATTATTCCTCAGTTCGATCATCTGCATATGAGCCTGGAGGGAATCCAGCCTGTATGCCAGTATATCCAGGGAATCCTCTCTCAAACGGTAGAAGGAGTTAATATGTACAAGCGTATCTCGTTCAGAACTGAGTGTCCGTATTTGATCCCTTGCGAACATGTAGTCAAGATGCACTTCGATCAGTTTTCTTGAAAGAGTATCCGCGCTCACGAGAGTTACGATAAGGCCGACCAGCAGCAGGCCGGCAAGCACTGCAAGTGCGGTTCTAAGTGAATTCATTCAGGTTATGCCTTTCAAATGACCGGAGTCGATACAAGAGTTCTGCTTGTGGGCCAGACCGCCATGCTTCCACGAATATCAATATGAACAAAGGGACCGTGTGATGTGATCCATCTGTATGCCGATGCGCCTCCGGTAATGACTTTCCCCTCAACTTCCAGCTTTCTGACGATCTCAACAAGATATTCACCATCGTATACATCTACTCGTTTATTCCTGTCTATATCGTCCATGAGATTATTCGAAGGCCAGCTCTCGATCCAGATATCAGCTGCCTGGCCGTAAAGGTGGAGGCTCTCAGTCGTTTCGTTGCCGATCAGGGCGTTGTATTCGGGTGTTCTGAAACCACTGATATTGTGGATATCGGACGCCTGCGGATAAACCTCCTGTACCGCGGCAAGAATTGCTTCGAGCTTATCGGCCAGTCTCAGATCAAGAACCATGTACTGTGGATAATTTCCCTCAACATGGCAGAGGAACTGACCAAGAGTGAGATGGGTTGAGATCCTCGCCCCTGATGAAGCGGAGGTCAGCTCGATGAAATAATCCGGCATGCGGTCGCGGTTGTTTCCATCTTCATAACTTCCAACAGGAAACGAATTAAGAGTGGTGGTCCTCCACCTGCAGGACTCAACCGGGACAATAACCGTATATTCTGCAACCGCATTATCGCTGCTGACATCAATATGGAAGATACCATGATTCCTCGGAGCCCTCCATCCGAAAGAACCACCGGTTCCGCTGGAGGGATAACCTTCCGTAGCGCTCCATCCGGTATTTTCGTTCTGTATTGAGAGTGTTACGGAATCGCCGGGCATCACAACAAATGCCAGTCTGTTCTCAGGCAGCAGATTTCCATCTACACGGAGCGCAATTGAAGGTTGCGCCGGCAGGGGATCATCCGAAGTAGAAAAAAGCATCATCCAGATCAGCAGCCAGTACATTTTACATTATCCTCTCAAGCATCTTCCAGCGCGGGAAAAAACCATTATTCTCTTTTGAATATATGTCCTTGGGAAGCAGGAAGGGTACCACCGCAGTAAAGCTTTACAGCTTCGGAATACGCAATGTGCTCCTGCTCCAGTATCCTGCTGGAAAGTGTTTCAACGGTATCATCATCCTTCACATGAACCGCTTTCTGCAGAATTATCGGGCCGGTATCTATACCGGCATCTACAAAGTGAACCGTGCAGCCGGTTATCCGGACACCATGATCAAGTGCCTGTTTCTGAGCGTGCAGCCCGGGAAATGAAGGAAGGAGTGCTGGATGTATATTCATGATCCTGCCCTCGTATTCCTCCAGTATCGAACCTTTGATGATTCTCATAAGGCCTGCCAGACAAACGAGCTCAATACCTCTATCTTTCAGAAGACGGGTCCATTCCATCTCCTCCGCCTCACCGAACTTCGTCCTGTACCTGCCCGGTGACAGGTAAATGCCTTCAACTCCCAGTTCGGATGCCTTCCTGAGAACATCCGCATTTTCATTATCCGTTAACAGAAGAGAAATTCTTCCATTTCCTGTGTCACCTTTGCATAGTGCTTCGAAGTTCGATCCCCTGCCTGAGGCGAGAACTGCTATCCTCAGTGTGCTGCCTTTTTCATGTTTATCGAGTATCATCAGTCTCTCTCACTTTCTTCCCGCGGCGGCTGATCACTGAATGTCCATGTTATGCCATATGAATAGCTTCTGTAATCGTCCAGAACATCCTCAACGGCGAAAATGAATGCAAACCTGCCCAATGTAAACAAGGACTTGATATCCATGGTTCCGCTGGTGCTGCTGTCGGCCTTCAGGAGTTCCCATGAAACTCCTCCGTGTATCCTCCCCGCAGCCCCCCAGGGCACAGAGGGCAGGACGATTCCCCCGAAACTGACTGTGTCTACCTTGATCGAGGCTCCAGCATGCAGAAAACCGTAATCGGTACTCAGCATGGATTGTATACCTCCCTCGAAACCATTCTTATCAGCTTCCAGAACGATCTCGAGAGGATCGATGCCTGCCACACCGATAAAACGAGGATCGGAATCCGGTACGACAGCGATACCGGCCTGCAGATTGAAGATTCCCGGTTCAGCCAGTATACCGGCAGTGGCCCCCGGAGAAATATCTCCATCAAGATCGAGAATATCGCTTCTTAGAACTGCCCTCATTCCGGATACGGGGAACTCCAGGCGCAGATGGGCTTCTGCGTGCAGTAATGAATCGTCAGAAATGCTTACTGCGCAGGCGGTTCGGATATCATAACGGGAGATCTGCATTGAATAGGAACCGAGAGCTTCCCAGTACCTGCCGCCCGGATGAAAGTGAGCGAAGGAGATCCTGGCTGCTGTTTCACCCCGATCCCATCCGGCCCACAGGGTATAACCGTCTTCAGCTGTCTGCCAGCCGCGGCCTCCGGCAACGAATTCACCTGATCGCAATGTGTAACTCTGATTATTCAGGGTATCCTCTCTCGACATGGAAAAATCAACCAGCAAATGTGACATTACCGGTCTTCTGAGATATGCTGAATATCTGCTGTTCAATGAAGTGTTCTGAATAAGACCAATTCCGCTTGAGTACGAGCTTTCGGGAACAGCAGAGGAAGTGAAATCCATCTCCCAGCCTCCGTTCCCCCAGATCCCTGCTTCCAATGGGGACTTAAGGGTCAAGGATTCGAATGATCCCCATCCGGGAAACGGCTGAAACCCGGAGCTTATCACCGGAACTCCGTCCCGTACGATCCTGGTCTCCCAGCCAAGAAGCTGTGAAACAGTCCATGAGTATATGGATGATGTCTCCAGAACGTCAGAGGGTCCTGGCTGAAGAAGAGGAAAAGCAGTCAGGGCGGAAAGGATAAGACAGTGTATCAAGTTCTGCACTCCGGACGATTCAAAGCTTCGCGGGTCAGAACCTTGCCCCTCTCCACACCCGGCTGGTCAAGGGGATTGATATCAAGCGCCAGTCCGGCCAGAACGGTTGCTATCTAAAGGGACTTGATAAGTTCACCCATGGCCCTTTCATCCAGCTTCTTCATTTCAAGGTAGCTGACCGGTATACCGTTCTCTTCAAAGGCTTTCCCCGTAGCTGAAGCTTCAGCTGCTATGAGTTCATCAGGGGTAAGACCGGAAAGGCATGCCAGAGAAGGGTATTCTTCGAATCCTCCGGGTATTTGAGGCGCTTTCGGGTCCGGTGGAGTGGTGACTATGGTCACGGTTTTATCTGCAGGACCCTCCATGAACAGCTGTACAAGGGAATGCTGGTCAGCTGGTCCCCTGCATGCGATCGGGGTCTGTCCTGTCACAGCTGATCTTCCCGACAGGTCCGTCTTCTTGCCGAGGCTTTCAGCCCAGAGCTGTGAAAACCAGAGTGCCGTATCGAACAGCCTGTCGTTGTACGGAAAGAACGAATGAACGGGACAGGTGTAAAAATTACTCACGAATCCCGCGGCGATTTCTGCAGCCAGGCTTGCTGTCCCTTTCTCTCTGAAGTCCGCTGTCACTGCGCTTGCACCCTGAAGCAGAGCCTTCACATCAATTTCCGCAAAAGCCGCTGGAAACAGCCCCACAGGACTGAGAACACTGAATCTCCCCCCCACGGAGGAAGGAACGGGAAGTGATGACCATTTTCTGTCACGTACAAGCCGACGGAGATCTCCCTTTTCCGGATCAGTTATGACCGTTATTCCCTTATCCCCGTTTGCGGATCCGATTATCCATCTGTAAAGTGAGAGAAATATGGATATCGTTTCAACGGTGCCTCCCGATTTTGTTATAACGGTGACCGATGTTCTGTCGGGATTCATGCAGCGGATGATCTCAGCAATAAGACCCCAATCCGGTGAATCCACCATGATTACTTTCTCTTTTTCATCCATGGTCTTTGAGAAGGCGCCCAGAAGAGCCCTCAACCCCAGTGACGATCCGCCTATACCGCAGACTATCATGCGATCAGCGTACTCCCGAACTGTATCTGCAAGCCGGAGTGTTTCAGTCAGGAGTTCCTGATCTCCCGGAAGCCCCATGAAACCCAGATCTCCCTCCTCTTCCCATCCGTTGAAGACATCGATTATCCTGTCCGGAAGAGGTGCAAAATCGTAAGAAGTCCTGAAAACAAGCCCGGGTGGTTCAGTTCTCAACGGAATTCTCCCTCATTTTTCAGCCCATGTCAGAAGATTCGAACTAAGAGGTTCCATGGGCAATATTATTACATGGCTGTTGTTCGTCTGTCCCGCCCGGAATACCGGTATTGTATCATTATCAGTCGTGATCACATAACTCTCCAGTTCACTTTCGAATACTGCGAAGCGGGGCACCGTCATAAGTTCTGAGAACAGAGCTTCAATGACCGGAAGTTCCCCCGAGTATACAGCATATCCGGGTCTTTCCTCAATGAAACGGATACCGCTCCCTTCCTCAGGCCACAAATTCATTACGCAATCGGGAGGAGGAAATACCTGGAAGAGCTCGCTGCTTGCGATGGATACATCGGCAACAGCATTTCCGGGTCTTATCCTCTGATCAGGTACGATAAGAACCTGTTCCACTGTGCCCTTGAGGGGGGAGATGTACAGGGTTTCCTCGTTCGATTTCAGAGAATCAAGAAGAAGGGTCAGGCTATCTACCTTCTGCCGAAGAAGTGAATCTGAAAACAGCATTGCGGAAGCCATATCCAGCTCCATGGAAAGTCTTTCGATTTCAACGATATGAAGGTCTTCAAGGAGCTGAAACAGAGTATCACCGTTCTGGATCTCCAGCCCGGGGGAAAAGTGTATGTCGGTAACTACTGCAGACCCCTCCCCTGACCACTTCAATGAAACCGTGTCCGGTGGTGAAGCCTCGAACCTGAATCCTGCAGTCTCATCAGCGAATGCAGTTACCGGTTGACGTTCGATGAATTGTACCGTTTCGTTCCCTTCTTCAGGGCTTCCACAGGCTGAAAGGATCGAAAAGCCGGCAATGATAAGGATGCCCGGTACTGGACAAATCGGGCTGAAGGAAGTACTTTTCATTGGTTCATAGACCCCTTGTCACTAAAATTATGAAAGAAGAAGCATGAAATTTCTGTCACATCCCGGTGTCATTGCGCTGTTTCTGGCTTCGTTGCTGGCTATTTCCGGATGCGGCGAAACCAGAACATCGGGTTTTTTCGCCGGATTATCAACCACCAGGACCGCAACTTCTGATACCTCTGCCATATATACCGCAACAGCCTTCTCAACATCACCTGTAGTCGAAGATACGCTGATGAACTGTACTTTTGATAATATACTTGCGGAACCATTCGGTTCCTCATGCTATTACGAAGTCTACAACGGATCAATGCATATAGACAACTCCATACTTCCAGAACCGGTTATACTTCTTTCCACAGCAGGTCTAATCGATGACGGCCTTGTCGAAGCCCAGTTCGACCTTGTTGATGCGCCTTCCCACTGCGTGGTCGGACTGGTGATAGGTGCTGAATCAACCCGGAGTTTCTTGCTTCTTGGAGTTAATTCCAGGGGACAGTATACGATTCAGAGAAGTATCAACGGACTCTGGCTTCCTGTAATGGGACAGGATGCCTTCGAATCAAGCAGGCTTCTCTCCTACAATCAGCCTGGAGTGGAAGTATCTGCCCTGATTCACGGCAATTACATTGACTTGAGGGTGAACGGACAGCTGGTGCAGGTTGTGAGAACCACATTGCCGCCACTTGGTCAGGTGGGAATCTTCGTTGACGGTTACGTGAACACGAACCTCGACCGCATAACCGTGGTTCCATCAGAATGATACAGCTGATCGCCTCCCTGCTGATTCTATGGATACCAGAAACGGGCAGAACGACCTGCCTTAGTTACATCGATCCCGATCCGGCCGATTATAACGTGCCAAGCGGAATACCAGTTCTAATGTATCACCATGTCAGCGACCCCGTTGACGGGTATTACGGAGTTTCCACGCACAGACTGCTTATGGACCTTCGGCTTCTGGATGAGGCCGGTTTTTATCTGATAACTCCCGAGGATATCGAGAACGGACTGATGCAGGTTCCCTCCGATCGAAGGCCTGTGCTGATCACATTCGATGATGGATGGCAGGATAATTTCAATTTCATCGTGAGAGGAAGTACTGTGGAGATCGATCCGAGCTGCGCTGTCAGTATCCTCGAAAATTACTGCGATGAACATCCTGAATTCGGCCGGGGCGCGACCTTCTTCATCTCCTGGGATAAGACTCCCTTCGGTCAGGAGGAATTCGTGCAGGAGAAGTTCAACCTCCTTATCGATATGGGTTACGCAATAGGCAATCACACGAATATGCATGCTGATTTCACTGTTCTCCCCCGGGATAAATGGGAGAATGCAGTGATAATGCCCATGGTCAAATTCCACAGTTATCTGGGGCTTAGAACCTCCGGGATATTCGCGATGGCTTACCCTGGAGGCAGATTCCCGAAAGGAGTTGGAGCCGAGGAGTATCTTGCAGGGTTCCGCTTCATGGAGAGGGAAGCCGTGAGAATCGGTTTTCTGGCCAATGGAAGCGTTTCCTCGATAAACCGTCTTCTTGACTCACATGAGGGCTGGTTCCGCATTGGAAGGCTGGATATGAGCCAGTACAGTGTGAGAGAGCTTCTTGGCTGGAGGAATATCATGACGGCCGGCCAGCGGGAGGATCTTCATGATTCCCTCAGATATCGTATACCCTAGCCTGACAATGATTTAGAAAACCACGTGAAAAAGAAGAGGAGCATTAAGAGATCTTGCTGTTAAACGAAGGACCCGGACTGCTGCATCGGAGAGCTGACTGGATGATATTCGGGTCTGTGTTCATTCTGGGATTGTTCCTTCGTCTTCTTCTTCTCGGCTCGAAAAGTCTCTGGCTTGACGAGGCTCTGGCATCTGGAATTATTGACCGCAGCTTACTTCAGATCATCCGGATGCCCGTGAGCGCCGTACCGCACCCTCCGCTGGGTTTCATTCTTATTAAATTGTCATCCATGCTGTTTGGTCACGGTGAAGCCGGGTTAAGAGCGTTTTCTGCTGTAGCGTCAGCTCTTGCAGTACTGCCGCTGATGGCCTTTGTTTCCAGAAGGATCAACGTGAAATCCGCATTCTGGGCAGGATTGATATGGGCTGTTTCACCTTTTGCGGTTTCCCTGGGGCAGGAAGTATGGCTTAACAGTTTTACGGCACTGATCGGTTTTGTTTTCATCGATTTATGCGACAGAACATGGCACGGAGGAAGAACCGGAAAATTCCTTCTTATACCGGTTGCTTTGACCGGAATGCTCGTACAACATCTTTTCGTTTTCTTTATTATCGCCGGGTTCTCCCTCTATTTCACCGTACCTGCAGAGAGGAGAATATCTCTGAAGGTTTTTCTGATCATTGCATGTATGTTCCTCCTGCTCTTTGCTCCCTTCAGTATCATGCTTGTAAGGCAGGCGTCTGCAAGAGCTGACAGGTTCGTCAGAGCAGGTCTGGATATGACTGCACTTCTGATATTCAAACTTAAATTCAGAATACCATCTGTATTTGCACGGCTCATTCCGGGTGGTCTTCTTCTTGAAGCAGGCCGTCAGCTTCTGCAGGACAAAAAACAGATCGTTTTCTGGTTCGTTTTCTGCGCCGGGCAATTTCTGCTGATCATCAATCTGTTCTTCTACAGAGTCCTTGAGAAGAAATTCAAAGTCTGGCTTCTGATGGTTTTTCTTCTCCCGTTCACGCTTTTCTTAAGAGATGACCCTACCGTCCGACATCTTACAATTCTATGGATCCCTTTAACTTTAGCTATTGCGGCAGCGTCTGACAGGTGGAAATACGCCGGTCCGGCAATAGCGCTTGTTACAGCGGTTATGCTGCTGCCATATTTCAATATTGAAAGTTATCCATACCATAGAAGCGATTGGCGAACGGCAGTGGAATATGTAGAGCACAACGTACAAGCGGATGAGGGTATTTTTATCATGGGTGGCCCATCCGGAGGTCTGATCTGGGATTACTACAGTACCTATGACCTGTCAAGAACCGTTCAGGGAGGCGACGATCCCTACACGGAGAGAACAACTCCAGGAGTTGAAGCTTACGTTTTCATTGACAGTCTTCTGAAAGAGTATGAAAGCATCTGGATCATCCATGATTACTGGGGAGGACCAGGCACTTCTGAACATGCTCGCGATTACACGATACTGCAGGAGAAATGGATAAGTCCCGCTATGACAGTTGTTCATGTTTCATCGGAGAAAAAGCAAGCACCCTGATACGAATGTTCAGCAATTTAGCGATCAGGAACACTCTTACTATCAGGTCTGAAATTCGCTTACATCTGGAGTGTATATGAAAAACAGAAAATCAGGTATTCTTCTGGCGATATTCTTAGCTGCTCTGATCGTCAGGATATATGGAGCGGTATATTCATCCGAACACCCATCGCTGCACTGGGATGCTGCGCACTATACTGTTCTCGCACGGAATCTTGCCGCTGATAACGGTTTTGTTAACGAACCAGGACATCCTACAGCGTACAGGACGCCTCTCTATCCATTCATGGTTTCTCTGATATTCCGGGTATTCGGTGAGAGGTACACTATCGTCTATCTATTACATGCGCTTCTTGGAGCTCTTACCTGTGCCGGCATCGCATGGGCAGCAGGCCGTATTGCAGGCATAAGAGCAATGATCATTACGGGGCTTCTCTGCGCTCTTAATCCCGAATCAGTGACCATGACCGGACTCCTTCTGACTGAAACTACTTTCTCATTTCTGCTGGCAGCGGGAATACTTGCTCTTGCTTACTGCCTTCCCGGCCGGAGTTCCAGGGATAGATCTCCCTTGTACTATCTAATGGCAGGGATATTTCTTGGTCTGGCAATTCTCTGCAGACCAAACGCTATGCTGTGGGCGTTGTTGATAGGAGGGTATCTTTTAATAACCCGCAAGCTGACATTTCCTTCAAGGATATTGAGGGCATCACTTCTGATGGCAGGAGTAGTCATCCTTGTGGGACCCTGGGTTATACGGAACTGGAGCGTTATGGGTACTCCAACCCTGGCCACTGTTGGCGGAAGGACTTTCTGGGAATTCAGACATAACGACATTCCCTGGGACTACGGG
>JAUWSL010000072.1 GCA_030610085.1 Candidatus Aegiribacteria sp. | reverse complement strand
GACGACAGCAAGATTCAGACCGAGGAAAACTACCGATTCCATCATCCTCGGGAAGTCGGTGTTCAGGAGAACGAATACCAGGTAAATAGCGGAATAGACGAAGAAGAGCCGCAAGCCTGTTTTCTGCTTGTACTTCAGGAGCTCGTCGCACTCGTGATACTCGACTGCCTGTCCATGATCCATCATGCACCCCAATCCATATATTTATTTCGTGAATCGGCAGACGGGGACTCGGGTAGATCCCCTGCCGGGCTTATCTATAAGGGCGCACGATAGCACCGGTGGTGCGCGATGTCAACGATTAACAGCGTGTGATTATAAAACGGGATACGCAGCGATTACGTCTCCTTGAAACCGCCGGCTATACTCCGTATTTCTCGATAATCTCGCTCTTGCCAAGCCCCAGTATTCCGTACTTCTTTCCCACTTTTTTAAAGGCTTCTACACATTTATCAAGGTGTTCCTTCTCGTGGGCTGCCGAAAGCTGGACGCGTATCCTCGCCTTACCCGCGGGAACGACCGGGAAACAGAATCCTATCACATAGATTCCCTCAGCGTACATGTCTCTGGCCATATCGTTAGCCAGCTTGGCATTGTACAGCATCACAGGAACGATTGGTGTCTCACCCGGACGCATATCGAGTCCCGCGTCCTCCATTTTCTCACGGAAGTACTTCGTGTTCCACTCGAGCTTGTCACGCCGCTCGGTTGAACTTGATATAAGGTCGATGACCTTGATGGAAGCATTGACAATTGGAGGTGCAAGGGAATTGCTGAACAGGTATGGCCTGGCCTTCTGACGGCAGAGTTCTATAAGTTCACTCCGGCCGGATACACATCCACCGGAAGCTCCTCCCAGCCCCTTGCCGAAGGTAGTTGTGACAAGATCAACGCCGTCGATAACGTCAAAATGCTCATGGGTCCCCCTGCCGGTTTTTCCGATAAAACCGGACGCATGGGAGTCATCTACCAGCAGCATGGCGTCGTACCGGTTGCAAAGGTCGACCATTTCATCCAGAGGCGCCAGATCACCGTCCATAGAGAACACTCCGTCCGTTACCACAAGCCTGGTTCTCTTATCCTGGTGAAGCTGAAGCTTCTTCTCCAGATGTTTCATATTCATATGCTTGAATGTATCGTACTCCGCGGAACAGAGACGAATGCCATCCACCAGTGATGCATGGATGAGCCTGTCGGCTATTATCACATCATCCTGGTCCAGTATCGCTTCAAATACACCGGCATTGGCATCCATGCATGAGGGGAAGAGAAGCGTTTCCTCCATACCCAGGAAGACGGACACTTTGTCCTGCAGATCCCTGTGAATGTCCTGTGTACCGCAGATGAACCTTACGGAGCTCATTCCGTAACCTCGGGTATCAAGACCTTCGTGTGCCGCCTTGATTACGTCCGGGTGGCTTGAAAGCCCAAGGTAATTGTTCGCGCAGAAATTGAGAACTTTCTTATGTGATGCACCCTCGGGGTACTCCACTTCAATCTCCGCGTCCTGCTCGGAGCAGATGAATCTTTTTTCCTTGAAGAGACCACCTTGCTTGATTTTCTCTATCTCATCCTTAAACAGGCCTCTTGTAGTATCTGAAAATGCCATAAGATCTTACCCCCACTTATCCCTGATGTTTGTCAACCAGCCTGCAGATTGAATTCACTGTATCAAAAGCTTCCGGTGTAGCTTCTTCATCGGAGAGTTTTATGCTGTATTTAGTCTCAAGGAATCTTTTCAGGGAAACCATTGAGAAACTGTCTACAATCCCTGAAGAGATCAGGGGAGAATCATAGGAAACTTCATCCCCATCATCCTCATCAAGGTACTCATCGGCTATATACTCAAGAATTATTTTCTTCATCTCGTCCATTTTTGCTCCTTTCTGTTACCTACTCATCGGAAAGGGATGACAGATCGCCAACCTCTTCTCCCCATTCAATCGCTCTTAGATACCTTCTGACGATCTTGCCGGAACGTGTTTTGGGAAGTTTGTCCCGATACTCGATCTCCTGAGGCATCGCCAGAGGAGAAAGCCTTTTCCTGATGAAATTCATAATGTCCAGCTCGAGCTCATCCGAGGGCTCAAAACCGGGTTTCAATGTAACGAATGCCTTTACAACCTCCATGTTAACGCTGTCCGGTTTGCCTACTGCAGCAGCCTCAGCTATGGCTTCATGCTCGACAAGGGCAGATTCGATTTCAAAAGGCCCTACAAGATGTCCTCCAGTATTTATAACGTCATCGTCTCTTCCAACGAACCAGTAGTATCCGTCCTTATCGATACTTGCCCTGTCGCCTGAAACGTACCAGAGATCCGGATTGGTCCTTAGTTCATCTGGCATCGCATTCTCTGAAGCTCCAACGAACTTGCTCCTGTAAGTGTCAGGTTTCTTCCAGTACTGTCTGAACATCGATGGCCATCCGGGACGGAACGCTATAAGTCCCACCTTTCCGTACTCATCCAGAGGTTTGTGGGTTGCAAGGTCCAGAACAGCGGCCTCGATGCCGGGGAAAGGTTTACCCATTGAGCCGGGTCGTATTTCCATTCCAGGAAAGTTCGTGATCATCATGGAACCGGTTTCGGTCTGCCAGAAGGTATCATGGAATTGAAGACCGTTGAAAACTTCACCGCTCCATATGACCGCCTCAGCGTTCAGAGGCTCACCAACTGAAGCCAGATGACGAAGTGATGCCAGATCGAAAGTACTGACCAGCTCATTGCCATCCTTCATAAGCGCTCTGATGGCGGTAGGGGCAGAGTACCACACGGTTATCCTGTTATCTTGAATAAACTTGTACCATCGAGAGGATGTAAATCCTGAATCGAGAACACACTGTGTAATACCCAATGCCCATGGTCCGATGATACCGTAACTGGTTCCTGTAACCCATCCGGGATCCGCTGTACACCAGTAGATATCATCATCCTGCAGATCCAGTACCCAGCTGCTTGTAAGTGCCTGACCCCACACGGAATTGTGAACGTGAAGGGCACCCTTGGGCTGACCTGTTGTCCCCGATGTGTAATGAAGAACCGAAGGGGTTTCCGGAGACGAATGATAGGCATCGAATTCTTCGATTACCGGACCGTTCTCCACATCGAAGAAGATCTCGCCTTCCTTGAGTTTATCGGGATCTCCCTCTACGACTATTATCTTCTCGAGCTCGGGCAGTCTGTCCTTGATTTTCCGGACTTTCCTGACATGCTTCCGAGTGGTGAGAATTGCCCTGGTTCCCGCACTTGCAAGTCTTACTTCCAGGGATTCATCACCGAATGCCGAGAAAAGCGGCTGCGCGATAGCACCCAGTTTGAGAATGCCAAGGAAAGAGAAATAGAGACTCGGGATCTTGTCCATGAAGATGCAGACCCTGTCCCCCGGCTGAATCCCCTGCTCGCTCAGGAATTGAGCGAATCCGTTCGAATAGAGTCTGAGATCGTCGAAAGTATACCTGGCAATCTTATCCCCGAAACCTTCCCATATGAGGGCTGTTTTCTTTCCATCCCCCCTGTCGCATATCCTGTCCGAACAGATGGCCCCGATGTTAAGGAGTTCCCCTTCCTTCCAGTCAAGGATTTCCTTTGCGATATCCCAGTCAAAATTCTCTATCCTATCGTTATAGGACCCGATATTCCTCAAGTTGATTCCTCCAATTCTTCTACTCCCGCTCAGCTTTCCATTGTGACAACGGCTATGGCGTTTTCTCCTGAATGGCTGATGGAAAGACGCACCTGCTTTACCTGTTTATTTTTTGCCTGTTCCAGCGCCTGCCCGTTCAGCTTAACGGATACTGCACCGGATTCCTCTTTGATTATTTCTATATCTTTCCAGCGCAATCCATGGGACAACCCTGCGCAAAGCGCCTTGAAGGATGCTTCCTTCGCGGCGAATCTTGCCGCATAGCTTTCCCATGGGCGAGCTCTGGATGAACAGTATTCAATTTCCCCCGGAAGGAACAATTCACTTATCATACCGTCATCGAGACGGTTTTTGAAAACTTCTATGTCGACTATATCTATTCCAACACCGATTATTCTCAAGTAAGCAGTCTCCCGGGTAGTTCACTGATCAGCTGAAATCACAGCATAATTTTAACACGATACGGGGTCTTTGTCCACTCCATGAAGATATTCTGCCCCCCTTGACGGTAAGCGCAGTACGGGTGATAGAATCGGTATGAAAAAGCCTCTCGGAAGAAAGAAATCCATTCAATTCACTGTTCCTCTGTTTCTGCTGGCAGCGGTAATTATACTGATAGTATTGTCCGGATACGACTTCAGTACCCCTCCCATGGATGACACATACATACACCTGGTATACGGGAGAAGTCTGCTCTCCTTCGAGCCACTGTGTTTCAACGATGCAGAACCCTCTTCCGGATTCACCAGTCCTCTATGGCTGGTTCCCTCAGCACTGGCTTCTCTGGCCGGGACATCCGGGGCTCCGACAGTACTGATGGTATTTTCACTGCTGGCGGCGTGCGCAGTTCTTTTCATCCTTCCTCCCTTTACAGGGATACTGCTTCTGATGACCGGGCCATTCTTCTTCCATGCTTCCAGCGGAATGGAAACAGCCCTCTCCTGTCTGGCTGTGGTCGCGGTATGGAAATGCGTAAGGGACAGAGCCGGAATTCCGGTTTCATCGCTTGTTCTCGCAGGAGCATTCCTTGTCAGGCCCGAGCTGGCAATCCTGGCCATACCACTCGCAATCTCCATGAATAAGAGAACCCCTGGAAACATAGCCCGCCTTGCGGCACCAACGGTGATACTCGGTCTTCTCTGGATGTTCTGGAACATACATTCCATGGGTCTCCCCCTCCCTTCAACATTTTACGCCAAACAATCCGTGACATGGCTTACTTCAGCCCGGACAGGTCTCCCCGGTCTTCTGAAGGGCCTGATCATTACATCCCCCCTTCTGCCTTTCGCTGCAGCTGCCTCGATAGCACAACTGCTGAGAAGCAAAGGGGAAAGACGGACAGATGTGTCCATGGCTCTCATCCCGCTTCTGTTTTTCACTGTATACCTGTATCTTCAGCCCAACAGTTTCTTCCAGATGCGGTATTTCGTACCCGCCCTTACAGCAGCTGTACTCACTGCGGGGCGTTGGCTCAGGGGGCTGGGGCGCTGGAGATTGAACGTGTTCATTCTTGCCGTTTCAATGCTGCCGGGTCTGATTATCTTTGGCGGAAGAAGAGCGGAAGCTTCACGTGATGTTTACTCGATAGATGTAAGACCTGCGCAGTACTTATCCGGTATTGCGTCGCCTGCAGAAACTGTGGCAGCGGCTGATATCGGAGCTGTAAAATGGATAACCGACATGGAAATCATCGATCTTGATGGCCTGGTCACAGTGGAAAGGCTCCCCGGACCCGGCAGAGAAGGGTGGAAATGGATATCGGACAGATCGGATTACCTGCTGGCATTTCCCGAGCAGTACTCACATCTTATCCTGGAAGCAGGTGATTCACTGGAATTCATCACAGGTTTCAGAAGCGATAATAACGTTATATGCGGCGAAGATTCCGTTGCATTATGGAAAATTTATTAACTGGACACGTACACCCGTTTCAAGCTATCTTATCCCACTCAAATACGAACCTGCACATACGAAAGCGATATTGAATGACCGAAGAAAAGAGCGGATCACGGCACTCCGGAATAATACAGGAAAGTGTTCCAAGCCGGACTAACAGATTCGTTATCATATGTGTCCTTATGGTTGTCTTCATTGCGGTCAGCGCTTATTTCCATCTGGACCGCCGTGAGAGTATCGGATACTCTCATTTTGCTTACATACCCATTATTTTCGCGGGATTCTGGTGGGGCAGGAAAGCTCTTTTTGTTGCCATGATACTGGGGCTGGATGTTCTGATTTTAAGTTTCATCTCCAATTTAGGAAGCCCCCTCTGGGCGGAGCTTATCAGAGTTCTATTCTTTCTGATAGTCGCTTTCGTCATAGGAGAACTCAGTATTGAGCTGACGAAGACGCACAGAGCTCTTAAGGACCGGAGTGAAAGGCTCAGAAAAACGAACCGCTCACTAAGGGAATTCGCTAAACTCAGGAAGGCTTTCCTCCATATCGCCATACATGATATGAAATCTCCGGTTTCGGCGACAACCACACTGCTTCACAGCCTTCAGACCCTTCTCGGGGATTCTCTTACACAGAAACAGAAGCATCTTGTATCCAGAATGCATTCCAGACTTGACGAAGCAGCTTCATTTCTGCGCGATTTCCAGCTTTTTGCACAGCTGGAGGATCCATCCCAGATAAGGAAGCAGGCAAAAGAGATTAACCTCAACGAACTCATCAGTGACGTTGTAAGGATATATCAGGATCTGGCGCATGACAGGAACCACAAACTGACATCTGACCTTGAGGATGATCTGCCCTCTGTGGGAGGTGTCGAAAGACTTATTCGTGAGGTTATTAAGAATCTGATTACTAACTCGATGAAATACACTCCGGACAACGGCATCATCGTGGTCCGCAGCAGAACCATAGACGGATCCATGATATCTCTGGAAGTAGAGGATAACGGTATCGGCATCTCAGAAGAGAACCAGAAGAAGCTCTTCAGAGAATTCGTAAGGATCAAGAATAACGATGTTGCCGGTCAGAAAGTCGGCGGGATCGGTCTTGGATTGTCGATAGTCAAAAGGATAATCGACATGCACGGCGGAAGGGTCTACGTTATCAGTGAACCGGGAAAAGGAAGTACCTTCGGTTTCGACATTCCCGTCTGTCCAACCAATGGAGGACCTCTTATAAGACCGGCTCTCAGAATCTCAAAGGATAAGGTCCATGTGAAGGGATACGTTCCTTAGTGAAGCCGACCGATGCAGACGGCTCAGTTGTCAGCAGATCCTCGGCAGCTGTTCACCGCTCATCATATCGATGATTCTCTCCGAACCGATGCTGCTGGTCATCAATACGTCAGCGTAAGAAGATTTCTCAACGAAACCTATGATCCCGGCCTGACGCCCGTTCTCATGCCTTCTGAGGATTTCCACGGCCTTCTCTCCGTTTTCCCGCGGAAGGATGACAACGAACCTCCCCTCGTTTGCAACGTATATGGGATCGAAACCGAGAATCTCACATGCGCCCAGAACCGAATCGTGAACAGGTATCAGATTCTCCTCTATTCTGATAGAGAAGTCGGTCATGCAGGATATCTCATTCAGCCCGCTGGCGAGACCTCCCCTGGTAAGGTCCCTCATGCAGTGTATATCCAGCTCCTCTCTCAGCAGTTCTGAAGCCATGGAATCAAGAGGGGCCAGATCGCTCTGGATCGCACTCTCCAGCCGTATCCCTTCACGAACGGCCATTACAGCAATACCGTGCCTTCCTATATCACCACTGAGGACTACAGCATCACCTTCCCTGATTCTTGACGGAGCGATTTCGATCCCCGCCGGAATGATGCCGATTCCCGCAGTATTGATATAAATGCCGTCTCCTTTGCCTTTATCCACCACCTTTGTATCTCCGGTTACTATCGATACACCCGTTTTCCCTGCAGCTTCGGCCATAGAGAGCACAACCCTACAGAGGCTCTCCATGGAAAAGCCCACTTTCAGAATAAAACCAGCGCTGAGCCACCTTGCATCTGCTCCGCACATTGCAAGATCATTAACGGTCCCGTATACGGAAAGAGCGCCGATATCACCGCCGGGAAAGAACAGCGGTGTAATAACATGCGAGTCCGTGGTGAAAGCCAGTTTACCTTCCCCCGTTT
>JAUWSL010000041.1 GCA_030610085.1 Candidatus Aegiribacteria sp. | reverse complement strand
CGGAGGGTTTCGCCAACAGGCATCCTGTCCTGAACTCGGTTGCCGATGCAATTGGAATGGGTATTGGATTTACGCTGGCAATGGTTGTTCTGGCCTCATTCCGTGAGCTGCTCGGGAACGGAACCTGGCTGAATTTCAATGTTCTTGGCTCCGCCTTCCAGAATCAGCCGATCCTGATAGCTATACTTGCTCCTGGAGCATTCATCCTTCTGAGCTTCATACTTGGATTTTTCAACATTCTTGAAATGCGTAAAGGAGGTCGTCAGTAATGAATACGACAGCACTGCTTTCAATCCTGCTGGCGACACCGGATTCCGGAAGCCAGGGATTCGATCTCGGAAAGATGATGGCAATAATCACAGCTTCCATCTTCGTCAACAACTTTGTACTGGCAAGATTCCTTGGTATCTGCCCCTTCCTTGGAGTATCCAAACAGCTGGATTCCGCCATAGGTATGGGAGCAGCGGTTATCTTCGTAATGACCCTTGCAACGCTGGGGTCCTGGGCTGTGTACAATCTGATGCTGATCCCGATGGAACTGACCTATCTCAGAACCATAGTGTTCATACTCATCATAGCATCCCTCGTGCAGCTGGTGGAGATGATACTGCAGAAATTCAGCCCCGCTCTCTACAGCGCCCTTGGCATCTTCCTGCCTCTTATTACAACCAACTGCGCTATACTGGGAGTTGCGGTGCTGAATATCGATGAGAAGTACAGTCTTGGATACTCACTTGTCAACGCGATCGCAGCCGGAATCGGCTTCACCCTCGCACTGATCCTGATGGCTGGTCTTCGGCAGAAACTTGAGATGGCGGATGTCCCATCAGCTATGAAGGGAAAACCTG
Source organism: Candidatus Aegiribacteria sp. (assembly GCA_030610085.1). GTDB lineage: Bacteria > Fermentibacterota > Fermentibacteria > Fermentibacterales > JCC-6 > Aegiribacteria. The sequence continues at coordinate 14,683 of JAUWSL010000041.1, read as the reverse complement.
TCGCGTTTCTGGTGGCCGGTATAATGTCCATCGCCTTCCTCGGCTTTGCCGGACTGGGAGGATGAGATGAACATCCAGATGCTCATTCATGAAATACTTGTTTCACAGGAATCACTGACCGAATCGATCGGCAATCCCGCAATTGTGCTAGGGGTAATGGGGCTTGTTCTTGGACTCGGACTGGCCTTTGCAGCAAGGAAACTGGCAATAGAGAGGGATCCTCTTGTTGAAAAGATCAACAGCCTGCTGCCCGGTGCCAACTGCGGAGGATGCAATTATCCAGGCTGCATGCAGTTCGCTGAGGCTGTTGCAAAGGGTGATGCTCCGGCGGATGGCTGCCTTGCCGCGAGCGCTGAGATCAACCAGCAGGTTGCCGATGCCGTTGGAGGGGAAATATCCGACAGCGTAAGGCTGATAGCTCTTGTGCACTGTAACGGTGGTCACTCAGCAACTGACGAGTTCGAGTATCACGGTCCTGGTGATTGCGTCTCCGCCACAATGATCATGGGCGGCCAGAAGACATGCTCCCACGGCTGCCTGGGATTTGGAGACTGCGTTGTAGTCTGTCCGTTCGATGCCATTGAAATGGGAGAGAACGGCGTGCCTGTCGTGGATAAGGACGCCTGCACCGGATGCGGCAAGTGCATTAAGATTTGCCCCAAGAATATCATGGAGCTGTGGCCAGTGGACCGTGAGGTTGTTGTAGCATGTTCCAGCCTCGATAAGGGTGCTTTTGCCAGAAAAGCCTGTACCATGGCGTGCATAGGTTGTAAAAAGTGTGAAAAGATTTGCCCGGTAGATGCCATTATCGTTGATGATTTCCTGGCGGTGATCGATCCTGAGAAATGTGTAAACTGCGGTCTCTGCGCTTCGGAATGCCCCACCGGAGCCATACTCGATAATGCTCCGGCAAGACCAAAAGCCTACATAGACAGCAGCTGTATAGGATGTACCCTATGCGTGGAAGCCTGCCCTGTGAACGCGATCACCGGAGAATTAAAGGAGAGGCATACAGTGGACAGTGATATCTGCCTGGGCTGCGGTCTCTGCGTTCCGAAGTGTCCGAAGAATTCGATAAACATGATAGGAGTAAAGTCCTATCAGCAGGGTAGGGAATATCAGGTATGACGGATATTGAACTCAACGAAATATTGAGAAAACTGCCTGCAGTGCATGAACTTGTCGAGCAGATAGCAGGTGAGGTTCAGAGCGGAACACCGGCAGCTGTCCGAATGGCCTGCAGAAGTGTACTGGAGAACGAAAGAGCTGCAATTCTTGAAGGCAAGGAACCTCAGACTTCTGAAAATCTGACTGAAAAAGTGCTTATTGAGCTTGACCGGATCACCACCTCAAGCATGAAGAATGTTATCAACGCCACCGGTGTGATCCTTCATACCGCCTTAGGAAGAGCATGTCTCCCCGAAAGTGCGGTGGAAGCGGTCAGCAGAATTGCCAGCGGATACAGTGTTCTCCAGTGGGACTGCGAAACAGGAAGAAGGGGACACCGCGACATACATACCGAGGAGATCATCTGTGAACTCGCAGGATCCGAAGCGGCAACCCTCGCGAACAACAATGCAGGAGCTACTCTTCTTGTACTCTCAGCCCTTGCCAGTGGCCGGGAAGTAATAGTATCAAGAGGACAGCTGGTTGAGATCGGGGGCTCCTTCAGGATTCCGGACGTGATGAAGCAGAGCGGCGCCATCATGCATGAGATCGGCTGTACCAACAGAACCCATCTTCGGGATTACCGAGAGGCGATTAACGATAACACAGCGATAATCCTTCGTGTCCATCCATCCAATTACAGGATAAGCGGGTTTACAGGAGAGGTTCCGCTTGAACAGCTGGTCGAACTTGGAGAGGAATTCGGTATCCCTGTCGTGGACGACCTTGGTGCCGGTTCTTACATTGATCTTTCGAATTTCGGTTTCCCTTCCGAACCAACTGTCCAGAGCAGCATAAAGGCTGGAGCGGCCGTTGTTACGAGCTCGGGGGATAAGCTTATCGGCGGTCCCCAGGCTGGAATCATCACAGGCAGGAAGGACTACATTCAGCAGATCAAAAACATCCTCTTGCCAGAGCTCTCAGAGTGGGAAAACTCACAATAGCAGCCCTGGAAGCTTCACTGATGCTGTTCAGAGAGGGTACGGAATACCTTATAGACAACCATCCTCTTTACAGAATGTTCGCGGCGGATGTTGATCATCTACGAAAGAAGGCCGATGAGTTCCTTGCCCTTCTGAATCTGCCCGGTTCCTGTTCCGCAACTGTCATTGAAACTGACAGTTTTGTCGGAAGCGGGTCACTTCCCGATCATGCCATTCCATCGGCAGGCGCAGGGCTTGACAGCCCGGATAACGAGGCTCTGGCCAGAAAGCTGCGGCTTGGGAATCCGGCGGTTGCTTCAAGAATTGAAGATGGTCTTCTCAAACTGGATATGAGAACGCTTCAGCCGGGTGAACTGGAAATACTTGCATCACTTGTGAATTCAGCAGCGCAGGAACTATGGGCGTAATAGTCGGTACTGCCGGTCACATTGACCATGGGAAAAGCCAGCTGGTCAAGTACCTGACGGGAAGCGATCCTGATAGACTCAAAGAGGAAAAGGAGAGAGGTATCACAATTGAGCTCGGGTATGTGTTCATGCCCACTCCGGATGGTGGCATCATCTCCTTTATCGATGTACCAGGACACGAGAAATTCATAAGGCAGTTGGTTGCAGGGACAGCTACCGTCGACTGTTTCCTTCTTGTCGTTGCGGCCGATGAGGGAATAATGCCTCAGACAAGAGAACATCTCGATATTCTCAGACTTCTTGACGTTGAGAATGGTGTTGTTGCTCTGACCAAGTGCGACCTGGTTGACGAAGACATGCAGGAGCTTGTTGAAACCGAAATCGTCGAGTATTTCGAGAATTCGGTGTTCGGCGCAGCGCCTGTATACAGAGTGTCTTCATTAACCGGTATGGGAATGGAGGAGCTGAGGGAAGCTCTTATCAGGCTTGTGGAGAAATCGGACAAGAAGCGATCAGATGGAAAATTCAGGCTGGATATAGACAGGGTTTTCGTGCTTGATGGATTCGGGACGATCGTTGGCGGTACGGCTGCCTCTGGAAGCGTGTCTGTTGGTGATGAACTTGAACTGCAGCCCGGCGGAAGAAAGTATCGAGTTCGTGAAATGAGGGTAAACGCGAACAGGGATGTAAAGACGGGAGAAGCCGGCGACAGGATCGCGCTGAACCTTGTCAGTCTTCACAAAGATGATGTTTACAGGGGATCATGTGTTGCGGAACCCGGATATCTAAAGGTGAAGCGCAGTCTTGATACCAGCCTGACCCTTCTGGAAACAGCAAAACCTCTTACAAAGCATCAGCGGGTAAGGCTGCATACCGGAACGGCGGAGGTAATGGCCCGTGCCGTTCCTGTGGAGACAGATGTGATAAGCCCCGGAACATCCGGGTACGTTCATTTCCAGCTTGAATCCGCCGTGGTCGCCCTTCCGGGTGACAGGTTCGTCGTAAGGAATTTCTCCCCGGTTATCACCATCGGCGGGGGTACAATTCTCGAAACCGGTACCCGCAAAGTAAGGAAAAAGTACGCTCCGGAAAGAACCTCCCATTTAACAGCGCTGGAATCAGGTGATATTGAGAGCATTCTACAGGAGATGCTTGATGATTACGGGACCGATGGTATCACTCCTAAAAGCGTGGAGAAAAGCACTTCCCTTGCCATGGATGAAATAAGGAATACGCTGCTGGAAATGGCTGAGAAAGGTTCAGTTGAACTTGTGGACGAGGGGTCAACTCACCGTGCGGTGAAGAAGGTTTATTTTGAAGAAGCCTGTCAAAGGCTTATCTCAAGTTTTACAGACCACCATGAAACGAATCCGGTCAGCCCGGGACTGCAGCTTACCGAACCATCCAGAATTCTGAAGGTATATCCCCAGTGGTTGGTAAAAGCATCGGTAAACAGCCTGCTTAAGTCAGGAGAGCTTGAAAGAAGAGATGAATGGCTTGCGCTTTCCCGTCATCACAGGGAAATCCCAACCGAGTTTTCAGAGGCTGTTGACTTGGTTATCGACAGAGTCGAAACCGGTGAGAATAGGGGCGTCAGCTCCGGGGATTTTCAGGACTTCGCGCTGGTGCGGGCACTTATCGAGCGTGGTTTGATCCATGAAATGGCCGAAGGTGTACTGGTTACCGCTGAGCGGGCCGGAACCTTGATCAGGAGGCTGATTAAGCGATTCGGAGATGACGGTTTTACACTCGGAGAATTTAGGGATTTCCTTGGTGTATCAAGGAAGGCTGCACTTAAATGGGCAGAGTTCTTTGACAGCCGGGGCTGGACGATAAGAAAAGGTGATCGAAGATTCTGTAAAGAACTTTAGTTTACAGTGTTAATATTTTTTCGTATGCTTCACAGTCCCTGAAAACAACAGCAACTAACTGGAGGAAAGATGCATATTGCAGTCGTTGGAAGTGGTTACGTAGGGCTTGTCGCAGCAACCTGTCTTTCGTAGATGGGTAATGATGTTATCTGTGTAGATAACAACATCGAGAAGATAGAGAACCTTAACAAAGGCATCCTGCCTATATACGAACCCGGTCTGAAACCTATGATAGTGCGTAACACCGAAGAGAATCGCCTTATTTTTACAACCGATATCGGTTTAGCGGTGCGAAAGAGTTCCATCATCTTCATAGCTGTCGGAACACCTCCGGATGAGGATGGATCGGCGGACCTCAAGCATGTGCTTGCAGTTGCTTCTGAAATAGCAAAACACATGGATGGATTCAGAATAGTCGTGAACAAGAGCACCGTGCCTGTCGGCACGGCGGACATTGTCAGGGAGCAGATCAAGAAAAATACCGAGCACGAAGTAAACATCGTGAGCAATCCTGAATTTCTTAAGGAGGGCTCAGCGATAGATGATTTCATGAAACCTGATCGTGTGGTCATCGGGACCGACTCCGATGAAGTTGCGGAAACGATGAAGGAACTCTACTCTCCCTTTGTCAGGACCAACAATCCCGTTCTCGTTATGAGCAACAGAAGCGCCGAGATGACAAAATATGTCGCAAACAGCCTTCTTGCTACACGGATCTCCTTCATGAACGAAATTGCCAACATGTGCGATACGGTCGGCGCCGATGTTCATGATATCAGAATCGGGATCGGTTCCGACAGAAGGATCGGCTCCAGTTTTCTGTTCCCCGGGGCCGGATTCGGCGGTTCCTGTTTCCCCAAGGATATCAGGGCTCTCCAGAAAACAGCGATTGAAAATGGTGTCGAACTGAGAGTACTTAAAGCCGTAACCGACGTTAACCGGGATCAGAAGAAGCTTCTTGTCAGGAAGGTTACCGATCATTTCGGAAATGATCTGAAAGGTTTGAAAATAGGGGTATGGGGAATCTCCTTTAAACCCAATACGGATGATATCCGCGAGGCTCCTGCTCTTACTGTCATCAAAGGGCTTCTTGAAAGGGGAGCGGAGATCGCAGCCTACGATCCACAAGCCATGAAAAATGCGTCAGGTATACTCGGTGATTCGGTAAGATACGCATCATCGGTATACGATGCAGTTATTGGAGCAGATGCCCTGGTTCTGGTGACCGAGTGGACGGAGTTCAGAGAGCCGGACTTTCCAAGAATGGCCGAGATAATGAGACAACCCGTCGTCTTTGACGGCAGAAATGTATTCAACCCAGTCAAGTTGAGGCAGCTGGGCTTTACTTACTTCGGTGTCGGGAGAAATGTATGAAATTCACTGATAGACTCAATGACTCTGAACATCCATCTGTAGCGATAATCGGCCTTGGTTATGTCGGGCTTCCACTGGCTCTTGAATTCGTGCAAGGCGGGTGCAGGGTCACAGGTATTGATGTCGATCCGGAAAAACCGCGATTGATCGGAGAGGGCAGGAGCTACCTGAAACACATTCCCTCCACCAGGATTGCTAATGCTGTGGAGACAGGCAGGATCGAATGCACAACCGACCTCTCCAGGATGAAGGACTCGGATGCCATTATTATCTGCGTACCTACTCCTCTTGGTAAATCCAGAGAGCCTGATCTCAGTTACGTGATCAATACCGGCAGAGATGTATCCAGATACCTCCAGCCAGGTCAGCTTGTTGTGCTTGAATCTACGACTTACCCGGGCACTACAAGGGAAGAGCTTGTGCCTATCCTTGAGGAAAGCGGTCTGAAAGCCGGAGAGGATTTCTTCGTTGCGTTCTCACCGGAGAGAGAGGATCCGGGCAACAAGACATTCACCACACGTACAATACCTAAACTCGTCGGCGCATTGACTCCTGAAGGCTCAGCGGCTGCTGAGCTGGTCTACTCCTGCGCGGTTGACGAAGTTGTGACTGTAAGTTCTCCCGAGGTTGCTGAGCTGGCCAAGATAACCGAGAATACTTACAGGGCTGTGAACATTGCTCTGGTAAATGAGCTGAAAATGCTCGCTTCAAGGATGGGTGTCGATATATGGGAAGTTATCAGGGCTGCATCAACAAAGCCCTTCGGCTACACCCCGTTCTTCCCGGGACCTGGACTCGGGGGACACTGTATTCCGATCGATCCTTTTTATCTCACCTGGAAAGCGCATCAGTTCGGTATGCCGACCCGATTTATCGAGCTTGCAGGGGAGATCAATACCGCGATGCCGACTTTCGTTGTATCGATTGTCACGAGGGCTCTGAATGACAGGCAGAAAAGTGTTAACGGAAGCAGGATACTCATTCTCGGCATGGCATACAAACCCGATATAGACGATACCCGGGAAACCCCTGCTCTGATGGTTATGGATGAGCTTCTTGAACTTGGTGCGGAAGTTGATTATAACGATCCGTACGTTGGAAGTATCGGAGAAACAAGGCAGACTCATCGCAGACCGGTTTCGGTGGAGCTTACTGAGGGTGTTCTCAGCGAGTACGATTGTGCTATAATTATTACAGATCACTCCTGTTACGACTATCAGTGGATAGTCGATAATTCATCACTGATCATTGACACAAGAAATGCTTGTTACGGATTATCAGGAAGTGAGGAGAAAGTAGTTAAAGCATGAGAGTTTCTGCTGTCCTCGTGATCACGGTTGTTTTCGTTCTATACGCCTCCGGCTTTGAGGGGTATACCGTCCCCGGTGTAGAGAATAATGAAATCCTCATGAGTATTCACGTATGGGGGGAAGTTAGAAATCCAGGCACCCACCTTGTTCCCATCAGTGCCGATCTGATCGTGGGCATATCCGCTGCGGGAGGACCTACTTCAAAGGCGAAACTCAGCGATGTAAGAATAGTCTACGAAGACAGCGATATCCGATACGATCTCAGCAGGTTCCTGGATGCGGAGGGTAATCCTGTTCCGGATCTCCTGCCCGGAGCCACAATACACATACCGATAAGAAGTTCAGAATGGTGGAAGGCTGCTATTGATCTTGCGTATAAGGCCATAATAGCTGTAAATCTGATATGGATAATGACTGAACGATGAATGAAGATATTTTTCATGAAGAGCGGGAATCCATAAATATAGCAGAGTACCTGTGGCTTCTTTATCATAATAAATGGATCGTTCTTGGATTCCTGATAGCTGCCATAACTGCAAGTATCTGGATGACTTCAAGGATTAAACCTGTATACAGGTCGTCAGCCACATTCATATTCAATGTCAGCAGCAACATGACCCAGGCCCTCAATATCTCGAACGTATTATGGTTCGAGATGGATCCCATGCGGAACAACCAGATACAGATAATTCACAGCAGAAACATGGCTGAATCGGTAGCCGATTCGATCCTGAGGTCGCCTAACTCGGACAGTCTGCTGACGATCCTTTACTTCGATCTTGGGGTACCGCAGCAAAATCTCAGAGGTTCACTTATCGGAATGGTCAGGGGCAGTATTTCCGTCAGCATTATGAAGGACACCGATTTTTTCGTTCTATCTGCAACCGGTTATTCTCCCGTATCTGCGGCCACAATGGCAAATCTTGTAGTTCAGACATACTACAGAAAGAATCTCGCCGATACGCGCGGCGAGAACACATTGGTAAAAGAATTCCTTGCCGAGCAGCTTGCTATCATGGAGATCGTACTTGCTGAGTCCGAGGATTCCCTTACAATGTTCAAAGAGGAACATGGCATAGTAAGCCTGAGCACTGAATCAGCTCAGATCGTGAGAAATCTATCCACATTTGAAACGGCAGCTGCCACATCACGGACTGAACAGGGAGCCCTGCAGGCCCAGAAGACATATTACTCGGATCAGCTTGAGATCGGCCGCGCCGGTTTCGCTGAGGATATTACCAATCTTAATACTACCTTTATAGCATCACTTGAAAGTGATATAGCAACTCTGGAATCTTCCAGAGCTGCAATGATGTCCGGTGGCAGCAGTGAAGATGACAATGTTATCAGGGAGCTGGACAGTCAGATCTCCGCCAGAAGGGAAGCTCTTACCCGGGCACTCGGGGAAGCCGCGTACAGTCAGTATCCCCAGGATCCCGCACAGTCTCTCCAGGGAATAGTATCACAGCTTGTGACGGTTGAATCGCAGTTAAGGGCTGAGAGGATCCGGGAGTCTGTTCTGAGAAGTATCATCCAGGATATTGAAGACAACATCTCGGTTCTTCCTGAACTGGAACTGAGACTTCTCAGGCTTGAACGAAACTGGAGAGTGAGTGAGGATATCTACCTTCTGCTCAGAACCAAGTGGGAAGAAGTCAGAATTGCAGAGGCTGGTCAGTTAGGTAATGTAACAATAGTCGACACGGCCCTTCCCGGCGGAATGATCAAACCCAACAAGAAACGTAATCTGATCCTTGGAATATTCGCAGGACTGGCCGCGGGAATCGGGTTCATATTCCTCAAGGAGCAGCTTGACTCTTCCATCAAGAACCCCGAGGACATCGAGACTATGGGTATCCCCGTTATCGGTGTCATACCAAAGGTACCCAGATCCGATGTTGCCATTCCAGGGGGCAAACAGGGATTGATAATGATAACCGCTCCGAGGCAGGCTGCCAGTGAGGCGTACAGAGATCTTCGAACAAGCCTTCGCTTCAGCGCCATTGAGGATGGGATACACTCTATTCTGATTACCAGCGCCGGTCCGGGGGAGGGCAAATCCACTACAGCTGGGAATCTTGCTGTTGCAATTGCTCAGGCGGGATCCAGGGTTCTTATCGTTGATACTGACCTGCGGCGCCCAGTGATGCATAAGATGTTCGGTCTTAAACAGGAACCCGGTTTTTCTGAAACGGTTACCGGTATTGTTCCGCTGGCTGAAGCTGTCAACAATACGGGTATAGAGAATCTGTCAGTTCTTACTTCCGGGCATATACCGCATAATCCTTCGGAATTACTCGGCAGCAGAAAATTCAGTAATCTCCATGCAACATTGAAGGAAACATACGACATGATCATTTTCGACAGCCCTCCGATCGCTGTCGTTACCGATCCTATCGTGATGAGTCCGGAAGTGGATGCCACGCTGATGATTGTGGGTGTTAAGAAGATCGACCGGAGGGTGCTCAAGTCAGCATGGGAAAAACTTCAGAAGGGGTCCGGTCACAGTGCAGGTGCTGTTCTGAATGGATTTGATCCCCTTAACACTTACACTTCATACAATTACTACACCTACAAGTATCATTATTACTACCATGATAAGAAGAGATAAAAGCGCAGCATAATCACCATGAACTGATCAAAATTATCAGCCTGCAGCAATCTTTTGCAGGGTCGCAGGATCCTGTTTTCAGTCCGCCGAAGTCATTGTACTATGTATCCTTATTATAGAGGAAACCTGCCCTTACTGCTCAGAACGATCTTCTTCATCACCTAAAATATTATACAGCAACATTTTAGATTTGTATTACTTTTCAGTTATTGATTCATGTGGTATGTAATCCCATAAAATGGGTTGACAGTGGGAAATTGTGGGATAGAATTGATCTGGAGGACAAACCTATGAATGAATACACAGGCAGACATTTACATACGCTTGACGAAAAGGGCAGGGTAAGCGTACCTGCCCAGTTTCGAAGGCAGCTGCCGAGGGAAGGCCTTTTTATCGGGAAGGGTATGGAGGGAAGCCTTGTTCTCTACCCTCCGGAGAAGTGGCAGAATGTCAGGGACGGACTAGCATCACTTCCCCGGAACATCAGAAAAAACAGATACATCATTCGCGAAGTTTCCCAGTACATTCGACCTGTAAATATAGATGGTCAGGGCAGGATAACCATTCCTTCCGACCTGCTCGAAATTTCCGGAATGACCCATGAGATTGTTTTCATTGGTCTGCTTGATTCAATCGAACTCTGGGCTGCCCAGCGGTACGCTGAACAGGAAAAGGAACAGGTATCCTCATTGGAAGAAGCCATTGAGGAAATCGACATAGATATTTACTGAGTTGAAATCTCTCCCTTTTCAGGAGGCCTGGTTTCAATGAGCGCAGAAAAATCTGTAGAAGATAATCTTAAAAACTCCTGTAATGGAATCGATATTCTATCTCATCTGCCTGTGATGGCTGATGAGGTGGTTGAATTTTTTGCCGGCAGCCTGAATGAAGGCCTTCTTGTTGATGGAACATCCGGTGCCGGAGGGCATTTAGAAGTGCTTTCCAGAGCGTTTCCCCGGATGAGCTTTCTTGCTGTTGATCGTGATCCGACAGCCGTAATGAACCTCAGAAGCAGGTTCAGCGATAACCCGGGTGTCATTGTTCGGCATGGGAGTTATACGGAGATACCCGTGATCCTAGAAGAATTGAACCTGGGAAAGGCATCCGCCGTACTCTTTGATCTGGGTCTTTCTTCAATTCAGCTTGATGATCCTTCGAGGGGATTCTCGTACAGATACGAAGGTCCGCTCGATATGAGATATGATGATTCTACTGGCTCCACAGCGGCAGAACTTCTGAACAGAATATCCGAAAAAGAGATAGCCGATATCATCTACAACTACGGTGAAGAGGGCAGAAGCAGGAGGATAGCAAAGGCGATAGTAAGCAGCAGGCCTGTTTACACAACCCTCGAGCTTGCGGAGATAATCAATGGCTCGATCAGAAGAAATTCCCCTAAAATACTCTCGAGAGTATTCCAGGCTCTCAGGATAGCTGTGAACGGCGAGCTTGATGAGCTGGACAGAATGATTGAATACCTGGACAGCTGGACTGAGGTTGGTGCACGAATTGCGTTCATCACGTTTCACTCCATCGAGGACAGGAGAATAAAGTTGTTATTCAGGGATTCTCCCCCGTATCGGCAGCATTCTCCCCGATGGGTTGTTCCGGGTGAGGACGAGTTGCGGAATAACAGCAGGGCAAGGTCAGCAAGGCTTCGTATGGGTATAAGGATATGAAAACGGGATTACGCAGGATCCTTCTGGTGATCACTGGCGGGATTCTTCTTCTGCTGGTTCTTGAAGCTGGTGTGTACAACTGGAGACTGCTGCTATCGATGAGATACAGAGATCTGGCTGAAATGAGCCGCCAGCTCAGCTGGAGACGGGATGAGCTGCTGGTGGAGAGGGCGGATCTCCTGAACCCTGAGCGGCTTCAGAGGGTCGGTACGGAGCTGGGGCTGGCACCTGTCCCCCTCCGGTGTTTTTCAGTTCTAGAGCTTCGTCCCGACACCTCTGGAGGTGATCAGTTTGTCTGCATGGAACAGTGAGATCTCCCCGGAAAGACGTTCCGCCAGACTTAAGATGGTGATGATCGCAGTCTTGATTGGTTTTCTGATCGTAATCGGACGTCTGATCAATATTCAGATAGTACATCATCAGCACTATACAGATGCAGCGTGTATTCAGCATACGACTCAGATCGATGTGGAAGCCAGGCGGGGAAGGATACTGGACAGAAACGGTTACCTTCTAGCAGGGAACAGAACGGTTGCCACGTTCCAGATCTACTGGCCCGAAGTTCCTTCTGAGGAAATCGCTCTGATCGATACTCTTATACAGCAGCTTGGTGAGTATTCATTATTGGAATTCCCCTCTGAAAGATGTTCCGGTAATCAGATACTTGCGATCGATGTCCCATATCAAGAGGCATTGCTTCTCACGAATTCAGGTTTACCCAAAGGTGTAAGTGTTGATGTGGGGCAGGAGCGGACTTATCCCATGGGTGATATGGCGGCAGGGATCGTAGGAAGATTCACAGCCGAGAATTCAGAAGGGCTGGAGCTATGGTTCAACACCGAGCTGCAGGGAATTGACGGCAGGTTATTCATAGAGAGAAGTGCCACAGGCAGATACAACCTGACCGATCCAGACGCAGATAATATTCTGGCTGTAGACGGCAATGACATCATGCTCACCATCGATGCAAGGTTCCAGTGCATCGTCATGGAAGAGCTCGAAATGGCCATGGACCGTTTCAACTGCGATTGGGCAGCTGCTGTTCTTATGGATCCGGCAAATGGGGAAGTACTCGCCGCTGGCAGTGTCCCTGTCAGGTCCGAGAACGGGTCGCTGGCCATGAATCACTGTTTCCAGGGCTATCACGAACCGGGCTCAACATTCAAGGTAGTTACTTACGCCGCCTGCATTGAAGAGGGTCTGATTGAAGAAAATGACACATTCAACTGCAGTGACGGATTTATCGACGTTGCAGGGGAGAGTATATCCGATGCCCATGAGATGGGTATCCTCAGCCGTGATGAGATCATTATCAATTCCAGCAATGTGGGTACCGTGATGCTTTCCCGGCTTCTTTCAGAAAGCATCCTCTGCCAGTACTGCAGTATTTTCGGATTCGGTCTGAAAACAATGATAGAATATCCAGACGAATCACGGGGAATTCTGCCGACTCCGGGATCTTCCTCGTGGTCGGGAATATCATCTGCACAGATTGCCATTGGCCAGGAAGTAACTGTTACTCCCATTCAGCTTACACTGGCGTACAGTGTCATAGCGAATGGAGGAACCCTTTATTATCCGAGGCTTCTTGAGGCCTGCCGGGATGGAGATAGATGGGTAAGGGAAGAATCAATCGTACGATCCCATCCGCTTTCTTCCGCGACAGCGGAGACAGTACGGCGTACACTGAGAGCTGTCGTTGAGGAAGGAACCGGTTTGAATGCTGCTGTCGATGGAGTTGCTGTAGGAGGAAAGACCGGTACAGCTGAAAGACTGAGCGGTACCAGCGAATATCTAAGTGCATTTGTGGGAATGGTTCCCGCTGATAATCCCCATTTCGTACTTACCGTGATTATAGATGGCCCGGATTACGAGTACCGATGGGGAAGCTCGTCAGCGGCGCCGGTATTTTCGGAGATGGCCTCAAGAATTCTCGCAGTTGAGCCTGAACTTGCCCTTGGTGTAAAAAGCGGCGAGGAGAACCTTATGGCGGGGGTGTTCGAATGATCCTTTCGGATCTTCTTGAGAATACTCGAATCAGGGTTCCCCGGAAGCTTGCACCGCTTGAGATCGGCTCTATTGAGGAAGACTCCAGATGTGTTAAACCAGGATCCCTCTTCGTAGCGATAAAGGGTTTTGAGACTGACGGACATAATTACATAGAGCAGGCTCTTGATAAAGGGGCGGCGGTTGTGCTTGCGGAGCGTCAGGTTTCGGACGATCTCAGGGTACTAGTGAATCCTGCTCATGAGAACAGGGGAATCCTATCACTGATCTCCGCACGTTTTTTCGACTATCCCTGGGAAGAGCTTACCGCAATTGGAATTACCGGAACAAACGGAAAGACATCAACCGCGAGAATGCTGCACTGGATATTTGAAAAACATGATATACAGAGCGGTATCATGGGAACGATCGGGCACATCATCGGTGGGGATAATGTAAAGGCGAATGTAACGACACCAGGTGCCCTGGATACTACAAAAATGATGAGAGAGATGGTTAAAAAAGGTGATAGATGCTGCATAATGGAAGTATCGAGTCATGCCCTTTCCCTCAACAGGGTCGATGATGTGAGGTTCGATGCAGCACTTTTCACTAACATTACACAGGATCATCTGGATTTCCATCGTAACATGGAGGAGTATCTCAACTGCAAGAAGCATCTGTTTGATCTGCTGAAGAACAATGGAATTGCGATCGTCGGGACATACTCATCCGGATTTCCTTCTATAGACCGTGCTGTAACTTTCGGATCGCGGGCAGACGATACTTATCGGATCAGCGATATCTCAGGTGAGCTTGGCAGGATCTCCTTCCTTTTCCAGACCGCTGGAAATTCGATACCGGTTGAGATGAACATCCCCGGCAAGTTCAATATCTTCAATGCTGCCGGTGCTCTCACAGCAGCGGCTGAACTGGGAATCGATCCTGGATCCGCATCTGAATGCCTTAGAGATTTTCCTGGTGTGCCTGGAAGGTTTCAGCCGGTAAACCTGGGACAGGACTTTCTCGTAGCAGTCGATTATGCGCATACACCCGATGCTCTTGAGCGAATCCTGCAGCAGGCATCAGAGCTGACCGGGAACAAGGTTATTGCGGTTTTCGGCGCAGGTGGAGACAGAGATTCATCCAAGCGTCCGATTATGGGACACATTGCAGAAAGTATTGCAGATATCGTAATTGTCACCAGTGACAATCCCAGGACAGAAGAGCCTGATTCCATCATCAGCGATATCTCCGCCGGATTCAGTTCGGAAACACAATGTCAGATAATCGTTGAACCTGACAGGCGGGCTGCAATAAGATCAGCAATCCGT
>JAUWSL010000040.1 GCA_030610085.1 Candidatus Aegiribacteria sp. | reverse complement strand
TACGGATGTTATTCCAGCGGATCTGAGAGTACCCTTCTTGACTATTTCTCAGACGGTTGTTATTACCTCTTTGAAATACCAGCATGCAGTACCAGTTTATTGTATCTAACCATCACCATAAAGGCTCGGAGGGGCAGTTTTGAGTAATTCTCTGGAATACCTTCTGATGGAGCTCGGTATGTCCGGGCTTGAAGCTGAAGCATACCTTGCTGTACTTGCCGAACCTGACAGCACAGGCTACAGGATTTCGCAGGTTCTCGGTAAACCTGCTCCCAATACCTACAAAGCCCTTGATTCTCTTGTGAACAAAGGTGCGATTCTTGCTGACGAGGGCAGCAGAAGCAGAACATTTGCCGCTGTACCGATCAGGGAACAGGTCATTCAGAGAAACCAGAAACTTGATATGCTTGCCGAAGAAATAGAGAAAGGTCTGCAGAAAATTCATAAACCACTTTCTGAGGAAGGCATATATAAACTTTCAACTGTACATCAGGTTCTGGTAAGGGCTCAGGAAATGGTAGATAATGCCGTTGATACAATCGTTGCTGACGCTGATAACCTTCCAATGAAAAAGCTTTCCGATGGTTTCCAGCGGGCAGCCCGGCGTGGTGTAAAGGTTCTGCTGCACGGCCGGAAACCAATGAGTATCCCCGGATGCGAGTTCATAAGCAGCGTTACCGAGGGCTGGCGGGGAGATATGCTGGTTCTTGTTACTGACAGCAGGGAATATCTGGTTGCATTCATGTCCAACGACATGAAATTACTGATAAATGGTATCTGGAGCAGGAGTTTCATTGCTCCCTGCCTGCACCGGAGCTACATGGTCAAAGTACTGTTCTACAGAATCAGTATGATGATGGGTGAAGAGAAGTACTCACTTGATGATATCAGAGCGGAGCTCCTCAGACTCTGGGACCGATGGGGTTACAACGACCCCGGTAAAGAAGCTCTGATAGAGGTTCTCAGAAAACCGGATAACTGACCGTATCACCTGTTCCTCCTTCCCAATGAACACTGGATTCAAGTTCTGACACTTTCAAAATTCTTCCGAAATCTTGACAAAATTATATAATTAGCTATATACAAATAATAACAATGAGTTGATAATAAGAATAACATCTAACTTGTTTGTTGCCATTAAGGGAGATAGCATGAAAACTATATCAAGTCCGTTAATTGCTGTACTGTTTGTCTGGTCTATTGTTTCCGAACTGTCCGCGGCCTGGCTGGAGCATATAATCGCGGATTCTTTTTCAGGAGCGATCTCGGTGAAGCTGGCAGACATTGATGAAGATGGCGATATGGACATCCTTGGAGCTGCCTGGAACTCCGGGATCTCATGGTGGGAGAACGGAGGTGGCTCGTTCAGCATGCATACCATCGATGACGGGTTCTCAGGTGCCATATTCGTGGAATCGGGCGATATAGATAGTGATGGTGATATCGATATCGTAGCATCATCCAATGGTTCCGATACCATAGAATGGTGGGAGAACAGTGGAGAGGAAATCTTCACAGGGCATCTGGTATCAGGCAGCTTCGCGGGTGTTCACTCCGTGTATACGGCTGATATGGACGATGACAATGACATCGATCTTTTAGCAGTGTCTTTCGATGATGACCTGGTTTGCTGGTTTGAGAACGATGGATCGGAGAACTTTACCGAATGGGTTATTTCGGACAGTATAGATGGCCCATGGACTGCGTATCCCGGTGATATCGACGGTGACAGTGATCTCGATGTTGCAGTCGCTTATAGACTTGCCGATGAGATACATTGGTTCGAAAATGATGGCAGCTGCGGTTTCACGGGACATCAGGTAGATGACAGTTTCGACGGTGCGCACATTGTCTATATTGGATATCTTGACGCTGACAGCAACGCGGATATTCTCGCAACAGCAAGAGATGGGGATATGATCGCCCTGTACGAGAATGATGGGCTGCAGAACTTCACAAGGCACGTGATAGCGGATAATTACGACTGGCCCACATTTGTCTGTCCAGCGGATCTGGATGATGATGGCGATCTGGATATCGCCTGCGCGGCATACAACGATGATGACGTTTCATGGCTTGAGAATACTGGAAGTATGTCTTTCACAATGAACCATATTGAGACTGATTACGACGGAGCAATACCGGTAACCGCAGGTGATATAAACGGAGACGGCAGGATAGATATAATATCCTGCGCATACAATCTCAACGCGGTAACATGGTGGGAGAATACTGATTCCACATCGGTCGGTGAAGATGAAACAGTCGAATACCTCGATTCATTTTTAATAATTCCGAATCCTTCAAACGGCTCTTTTACTATAGAGTATTCGGTCGGTGAGAACTGCGTTGTTTCTGCAGATATCTACGATGTATCCGGCAGATTGACACGTAGCTTCAAGGAAAATACTGACAGTGGTATTCACAGCATCAGCGTTTCGATGCTGTCCGCCGGTGTATATCTGGTTCGTCTGGCTGAGGGTGGACTTGTCTCGTGCGGGATGGTGTCTGTCGTAAGGTAGTGATTCCTTCAATATGTCGGCACGTACTTCTGCTATGATGATCTATTCAGACGACTGAACTGCCTTATCAGCAGTACCAGACCCCATAGAAGCGATATGGATATTATCAGTTTGCCTCCGGCGGCAGTCAGGTTCGCGATAAGGTGATCATGCCTGAGCAGATTCAATTCGCTGAGTATAAAGTTCCAGTCATGAAAGCCGTACGGAGCCGAGGAGCCTGTGTTCCCTCCAAGAAGCTGAAGACTGAGAGATCTTGCATCATCCATGTAAGGCGCCATGTCCAGTATACTCTCTCCCATCCACCACAGACCTATTGAGGCGCCGAAGGTGTCACGGGTTTTTATCAGAAGAACAAGGGTGCAGATCAATGGCATGATAACCTGCCCAAGGCTTCCTCCAAGAGAATGCATAACCCTGCCCAGCGGCCTGAAAACAATATGTCCCGCTTCATGGAAAGGAAGATTCACAAGATGCATGAATGATTTTCCAACGTAGTTGCTATCGATGGAAGACTGGAGGAATTTGATGCTCCAGATGAACAGGAAGATGAAAACGATAAACCTTCCGATGAAGTATACTACCTCAATCTCATCATTCGTGTGGAACATATAGTTGAAAATTCGCTTCGGAACAGATGATTTTGCTGTTTCCTCAGATCGTGATCCTGCCAGCAGCTCCCTGTAATCCAGCGGCCTGTAATGGCTGAAGATAAGTCCGCACCGGACGCACTCACTGTTTTCATCTTTCTGTTCATGTCCGCACTTGGGGCAGTTCATATCACCAGTTTCAGATTCGAGTGCTTCCTGGGAGAAAATGTCAGAGTTCAGGTTATTTCAAGAAGTACTGAAGGGTCATCAAGTTTCTCAACGTGTCCGATCACAGCGGTTTCCGTATCTCCGTGTTCCCTCAGGGTTCTGACGAGGGCATCAGCCTGATCGTTTCTTATGGTAGCAAGCAGTCCTCCGGAAGTCTGGGCTTCAGCAAAGAGGCTGTAGTATCTCCTGTCTACGTTTTCCCCGATCTTAAGGTAAGGGTCAACGTAGTCGGAGCACTTGCAGACCCCCTTCGGGTTGAATTCATCAAGCAGGCCGGGCAGGTCCGGCAGGAGCGGCACATCCTTCGAATTTATCACCAGCCTGACTCCTGCATTTCTTGCTACAGGCAGCGAATGACCAAGGAGACCGAAGCCTGTGACATCGGTCAGACAGCTTACGTCGAACCTCTGCATTATTTCGGAAGCATACTTGTTAAGGCGTTCCATCCAGTAGACAAAAGTATTGAACTGCCCTTCGTTCAGACCGTCATTCATCATGGCATCGCAGTAAATTCCCGTACCGACAGGTTTTGTAAGAACTATAAGATCTCCCGGTTTAGCGTTGTCATTCGTAATAGCTGCCCTGGGGTGCGTGATCCCGGTTACGCTCATTCCATAACTGAAATCATCCTGTTCCATGGTGTGTCCACCCAGCAGCACAACACCAGCTTCATGGAGTTTTTCCGCGGCCCCTGTAAGCAGCTCCTCTATCACTTCCGGAGGGATCTTCCCGGCAGGATAAGCAAGATGGTTCATAGCTGTAATGGCTCTGGCGCCCATAGCCCAGATATCCGAAAGACTGTTTGCGGCTGCTATCCTTCCGAAACTTCTTGGATCATCAACTATGGGGAAGAAGAAATCAACGGACTGAACCAGAGCGATATCGTCGGAGATCCTGTACACTCCGGCATCGTCCATCGTTTGCATCCCGATAATAAGATTTGGAGAATCGGGCAGGGGCAGCTTGTCAAGTATCCCGGCCAGCCTGGTCGGGTTGAGTTTACCTGCTCAACCGGCGCAGGGGCCGTACTCCGTCAGCCTTATCTCTTTACCTGATGGGATGGAGCGCTGGGGAATACCGCCTCGCTGCATTTTCTCATGGAGAAATTCACAGTATGTCTGCTGGTGCCTGTCATGATGAAATGCTATGCATTCAGAACAATTCCCCCGTCTTTTACAATCGGAGGGGCAGGGACAGTTTTCTCCGTTATAGAGCTCGAAATCTGACAAATCATCTCATTTCATAGAAGATTAGTATCTATTATAACAACCGGAATATACATAAGCGGCATACTGGGAACAGCTACTCATAATCCTCCTCTGAAGGTTTGTAGTTCCTGTTCTTCTTCAGAAGACCATGTTTTTTCTTCTCCTCCAGCCTTTCTCTTTTCGAGATAGCCGAAGGTCTCGTCCGCTTCCTTTCAACAGGAATTTCGGAAGCTTTCCTGATGAATTCTATCAGCCTGTTCACAGCGCTTTTCCTGTTCTTTATCTGTGAGCGGTGTTGCCTGGCATGGATAACCAGAATGCCCTCCCTGTTCACACGGTTAGCACATATTTGCTCAAGGCGGTTCCTTACATCTTCCGGCAGGGAGGGTGAGTTCCTTATATCGAATTTAAGCACAACTGCGGATGATGTCTTGTTGACCTTCTGTCCACCCGGGCCTCCGGAATGGACGAATTCGAAATCGAGTTCATCTTCCCCTATGCTTACCGATCCTGTTACTTCTATCATGATCCATTTTCCCCGCATGTGTCATGCTTGACCATTTAGTGCCAGCGTATCATTGTGTCCATATCAATATGTAATGATGTGTAGAAAAGGAAGGGATGAAAATGAATCCTGTAATTCCGATTACCGCTGTTCTGGTCATCGTCGCAGGTATCGTGATCTGGGTAGTGGTTACGATTGAAAAGAAAAGGACCGCCGCATGGGAAGGGATAAGTCAGAGGCTTGGCGCCGGATTCACTCCCAGGGGTTCAACCGTTTTCTCAACCTTTCCTTTCCAGCTTTTCAACTCAGGATCGAGCAGGAAGATGAAGAATCACCTTCAGTGGGAATCCGAAGGAGTTACCGTTCATCTGGCCGATTATCAGTATACAACACATAGCTATAGCGGCAGAGACCGGACCTCAAAAACATACAGACAGACGATCTGCATGCTAACGAAGGAAGGCCTGGATCTTCCCAGGACTTTCCTGAGAAGGCAGATGGCATTGATTGACTGGGTTGGAAATAAGTTTGGTTCTCAGGACATAAACTTCGAAGAGGATCATGAGTTCTCAAAAGCTTTCGTCCTCCAGGGGGATGAGGTCCGTACACCGCAGATCGTAGGACCTGAACTCAGACAGCATCTGCTTCAGAACAGGAAAGCCTTCAAGACAATTGAAATGAACGGCAATACCCTGATGATGAATTTCGGAAAGAGAAGACAACCGGAGGAATATGCCGATCTGGTTGCTCTGGCCATGCCGGTCTATTACATGGTGGGTCACAAGGGCAGCGCCTGGTAAATCTTACTCCAGTAAGTACAGTACCTGATAACCCGCCTCCGGGTCTTCCTCCCATGCCACGATACCTTCAGGTGAGACGCTTGTTCTCCAGCTCCAGCCCTCCCGCGGGAAGACTGCATGATGAAGAAGTTCTCCCGAAGCAGCATCGAAAATATCAAAGAAAGGTATATCAGATGTACCTCTTCTTACCCAGAGGTTGCCGTCAGGACCGATATCCACTCCTATTACCATATCCTTGTACGGATCGGGTTCGAATTCAAAGGTGAAACCTCCCCCACCTCCAAGTCTGCCGACGTAGTTCGTTACATAAGTACTCTCGGCGGCGATCTCCCGGGGTGTCTTTTCCACGGGGATAAGATCCCTTGAAATGCTGAGGATTTCCTCTCCCTCAGGGTTCCATCCCGTTATTCGATACTCTTCACCATCCCTGAGGGAGAAATAGATCCTGTCCGATCCGTTTCCTCCTATGCTCAGCGGATCAAGGAGATCGATTATGAGCATGGAAGGATTTTCGACTAACTCGCTCATACTTGCTTCAATTGAATCCTGCCATAATATCAGATCCCATTCTTCCTCTCCGTAGGTGTATAGAGCTACGCGTCGATTCATTACGATCTTATCTTCAGCCATATCCGAATCGATTTTATAGCCGACATACCGATTCCCTGAAACAGGAGTACCCTTGAATGGAGGATTCTGCACCCACAGGCCGATTTCCTCTATGAACTGAAGTGAATCATCGAAGACAACAAATCCCATTTTTCCGGGGTCGAGCACCATGAGCCTTCCATCGGACATCAGGAACATTCCCCATGGCATTACAAGTTCACCCGGGCCGTTGCCCTGCCGTGATAACTGCTGGACATAATTCCCGCTACTGTCATAGATCTTTACACAAGCGGCAACCTGATCAAGAATAAGTATCCTGCCCGACTGATCTAGGACAGCTCCGGTTATTGCGCCGAAAGTGTTCGTGGAGTCTCCAAACTCAACTCCGATCTCAAGAACAGCCTGAAGAGTGTCCACAGGAAGCAGTACCGCATCCTGAACATCTGCGGGTTCCTGCCCGCCGCCACCGCATCCTGAAAGTACCGCAACAAGGAAGCCGAGAACAGATATCAGGTATTTCATTTAATCCCCTCCTCAAATGAATCAGCTCAATATAACTGCTCAAGTATAATACAATTATTCACATTCTTGTATTAAAATGCCTCCGTCCCTATTTACTGTCGTTCCTCTGCTCATGTAATTGATCCAGCCCCCGAGTAGAATCAGCCCTGCGCCGATGAATACTGCTGTGTCCGGTACTGAATCGAAGATAAGTACCTGCCAGGACATCGAGAAGACAACACTTAGATAACCGTATATGGCGACTTCTCCGCCGGGAGCGCAGCGGTAAGCCTTCGTCATGAACAACTGACCGGCTGTTCCAGACAGTCCTATGCAGAAAAGGAAAATAAGCGATGTCAGATCAGGCATCACTCCCGTAAAGATAACGAAAGGCAGAAAGAACAGAGCCGTCGCAGCCGAGAACCAGAAAACGACGAGCAAGGGTCTGTCGGTCTTCCTCAGAGCTCGCAGAGTAGTATAGGCGCTTCCGGCGAACAGAGCTGAAAGAACAGCAAGTCCGGCGGGAAGTGTCAGCGGTATTGAACCCGGCCGCAGTATCACAGCTACCCCTGCGAAACCGAGGAATACGGCAAACACCTGAACCTTTTTCAGTTTTTCACCCAGGAAGAACCATGAGAGGATCAGCACGAAAAAGGGACTGAGTTTGTTGATCGTCACCGCTTCAGCCAGATGCATTCCCTCCACTGCAATGAAAAATGTGAGCATTCCCGCTATCCCGAACAGGGATCTGGCTCCGAGCAGGATCGGATTGCCAGGCCTGAAGGAGATGCCCCTTGTAAGAAGTACGACAGCCAGAACAATAGTTGCAACGGCACCCCTCATAAAAAGTTTCTGCGTTGTGGGTATTCCTGAGTTCAGCGGGATCAGTTTCACAAATACCGGTACTATTGAAAGGAAAAGGGCTCCAAGGATCATGAACAGCGCGGCTTTTCCACGGGGAGTATTGAACACTAGACTTTTACCAGCTTGTATTCCATGGAACCAAGTCCAAGTGATTCTGCGATTGAGAGCTGAAGTATTCCCTCGATGTCCGGTCTGTAAGCGATGAACTTGTCTTCCCCTGCTCCCGCTGTGACTGGAGAATTCTTCGATGCCGCGGCCGCAGTAACAAGATCAAGTGATGCCAGGTCAATGGCAACAGGATCAGTTGATGCCAGCACACCTATATCATCGACTAACGGGGAGGCTGTATCCTTCATACAGTCGCAGTCGGGAACAACCGAGGTAATAAAGTTAACGTATAGTAACGGGTTGGAAACACTGACAGCAGCGTAGGCATATTCGATCATTCTTCTCATGAATATGCTCATGTTCTGATCCCAGCTTACCCTTATCGCTCCCTCCGGACAGCGTCCGAGGCATTCCCCGCAACCAGTGCATATATCGCTATTTATTTTAGCGACGGAGCCGATACTGATGGCATTAACATGGCAGTGGACTGCACAGAAACCGCAGGCGGTACACTTTTTTGTATTGATCAGCGGTTTCACAGAGGAATGCTGATAAAGCTTTCCTGCCCTGGAAGCACAACCCATGCCAAGGTTTTTCAGTGCTCCTCCGAAACCTGTAAGAAGATGCCCCTTGAAATGGCTGACTACGATCATGGCGTCAGAATTAGATATTATGGCTGCAATATGAGCTTCATCGGTCTGGAAATCTTCAGGCATCTTCACTGCTATCTCATCTTCACCGTGAAGGCCATCGGCAATTATGAACGGTGGTGTCCATGGCAGCCCGAATCCGTGCTCATGGGTAAGATTAAGATAATCGGGCGCGGACATTCTTCTTCCAGGATACAGGACGGTGGTATCGGTTAGAAATATTCGGTCCGTTCCAGGATCAAGGGCATCGATAACTCTGTTCACATTTTCGGGGCTCACATATGAGGAATTTCCTTCTTCACCGGGATGTATTTTCACAGCAACAGTATCCGTAGGGTTCATTCCTTTAATGCTAACTATCTTCTCCAGCAGTTTTGCGAATTCTCCCTCCATTTGCGCCCTGTCAATCGGCAGAAAGAATACTTTTGACATAATTCTGCTCCTTCCCCGGCATGATTCAAGATGCTCATCCTTGCATAGAAAATATACCATGTTTATAGATTGTGCTATGGGATATCTTAAATGGATAGAAATTGAAGAGTCAGCTCCGGACTGGAATCTCAGACAGCTTAGATCCTGTTCAAAAAATGAGGGTATTTTATTCTGCGCTGTTGTAAAGTCCAACGCTTACGGGCATGGGGTCAATGAGATCACCTCTCTGCTTCCCTCGGCTGACTGGTTCGCCGTCAATTCCCTTGACGAAGGTCTTGAACTCAGGCTTTGCGGTATAAAAAAACCGATTCTACTGCTTGGTCATGTTCTCCTGGAAAGGCTTACCGAAGCTCTCGATGCCGATCTGAGATTGACAGTCTACAATATCGAAACACTTGAGAAATTGAAGATGGTACTGCATAAGGGAGTGAAGTACAGGGTACATGTTAAAATAGAAACAGGCACAGGAAGACAGGGCCTTCTTCCCGAAAACGTTCCCGATTTCATCCGCAGGGCTTCCCGGATAGAAGGTCTTGAGATCGAGGGGCTGTCCACTCACTTTGCCAATATAGAAGATACACTGAACCATGAATACGCTGAAGAGCAGCTTCGGGTTTTCACGGAAGTCATTGAAGCAGTGAGGGAAATGGGAGTTTCCCCTTCTGTGATTCATACCGCATGCACCGCGGCGACCATACTGTTCCCTGAAACACATTTCAACATGCTGAGAACCGGGATAGGTCTTTACGGACTCTGGCCATCCAGAGAAACGTTCCTGTCGGCTCAGTCAAACGATACTCCCGTTCCGGACCTCAGACCTGTTCTGTCCTGGAAGACCCGTATAGCTCAGATAAAGGAACTTCCTGCCGGCAGCTATATAGGTTACGGGTGCACTTACAGAACCAGCAGAAGAACGAGGCTCGGTGTGCTGCCCGTGGGTTACGGCGATGGTTACGATAGAAGATGCGGGAATTCCGCTCACGTACTGGTAAGGGGAAAGAGGGCACCTCTTCTTGGACGTGTATGCATGAATCTGATAATGATAGATCTTACCGATATTCCCGATGCTTACCTGGAGGATACTGCCGTTCTTCTTGGAAGAGATCGTAACGAGGAGATTACAGCTGAGATGATGGCCGATTGGGCAGGTACGATAAACTACGAAACTTTAACAAGAATCAGCCCCTTTCTTCCAAGGATCATTGTAAGGGGTGAATGATCAGGTGCATATAGACGTTATTGGTGTTGACGGATCAAAGCAGTTCGGGTGTAACCTCTGTTCGATGCTTCTTGGGGAATCGGTCCTGCTGGATGCCGGTTCTGCTTCCATGCTGTCCGGTCAGCAGCAGCGGAATGTAGAGATGGTTCTTCTTACTCACGCCCACCTTGACCATGTTCTTGAACTGGGTTTCATGGTCGATGCAGCGGTTGCGTCAAGGGATGAACCCCTGAGGGTAATGGGCAGTAAAGCATGCCTCGAGATCGTACGGAAGCATTACATGAACGATCTGATCTGGCCGGATTTCAGCCGGATAAAAACCTCGATCGGTCCCGCATTGGTTTATGAGACCATCGATGACAAGAAATGGTTTGAAATACCCGGGGGAATAACCGCTTGGTCAGAGCCTGTCTGCCATGGGGCTGGTGCCAGAGGATTCCTGCTCAGGTCGGCGACCGGTTCCATTCTTCATACAGGGGATACGGGGCCTACCAGCTCCATCTGGGAGAAAGCTGCAGAGCTGAATGATCTTAAATTGATCATAGCTGAAGTTTCTTTCCCCGATCAGAAAACGGATATAGCGATCGCGAGCAACCACCTGACCTCGTCACTTCTCGAGAAGGAATTGAACAAACTTAACAGACCTGACATTCCTGTTTACGCCATCCATCTGAAACCCTGGGAAAGGCATGAGATAGAAAAGGACATCACCCTGAGATTCGGAGACAGGGTGGTAATACTCCAGCGGGGAGACAGGCTGGAATTCTGACGTTATTCTCCAGCGGTACCGGGTTTTTACTTTTTATATTCTTATTCATACAACGGTCGAGAAAACGATTTAGGTGAAGATGAAAACAGGCCTTGACAGATTTATCAGGGATATGCTTCCCGGTGGAAAGACAGGTCTTCTCTCACACCATGCGGCGGTGAATTCCGGATACCGGTCTTCACTGGATGTTCTTGCTGCCATGCCCGGCATCGAACCGGCGATACTGTTCGGTCCCCAGCACGGTTTCCATGGAGAGACTCAGGACAATATGATAGAATGGGAAGGATATACTCATCCCCGTTCAGGGATACCGGTATACAGTCTGTACGGTAAAAAGCGCAGACCGGATATTGCAGTGCTTGAAGGACTGGACTGTCTTGTAGTTGATCTCCAGGATGTTGGAGCAAGATATTACACTTACATTTACACAATGGCGTACTGCATGAGGGCCTGCAGTGAAGCTGGAGTGCCCGTTGTCGTGCTTGACAGACCGAACCCGCTCGGAAATTCAATAGTAGAAGGAAAGCCGCTCACGAAAGGATTCGAATCCTTTGTTGGACTTTACCCGATCCCTGTCAGGCATGGACTGACAATCGGTGAACTTGCCCTGCTTTTCGCCCGGCTCGACGGTCTTCCCGAACCCCAGGTTATCAGAATGGATGGATGGGACGGAGAAGGAATCCCCGCTGATTACCAGTGGGTATACCCTTCTCCTAATATGCCAACTGCAGAAACAGCATCGGTTTATCCTGGAATGTGTCTTCTGGAAGCCACAAACCTTTCAGAAGGCAGAGGAACAACAAGGCCCTTTAACGTCTTCGGTGCTCCCTGGATAAATGAAGATGAACTTTGCGGTAAACTCAACGGAACGATCTTCCTGGAGGGGGCTTTCCTCAGGCCGCACGCATTCATTCCAACGTTCAACAAGCATGCCGGTGAAATGTGTTACGGTGGTGAGATTCACGTTCTGGACAGGTCCGTGTTCAGACCGCTGAAAACTGCATTGGGCATTCTGCTTGAATCTTTCAGATATTCCCGGACCGGGTGGAATGATCCGCCATACGAGTACGAATACGAGAGGATGCCCATTGATATCCTTGCAGGAAGCCCGGAGGTAAGGGAAGCCGTGGACGGAGATAATCCCGAAAAACTTCTTGAGCTGGCCATCGGTGACCCTGTCGGGCATTCCGAATTTACACGTGGCATACTTTTGTACGAAAGGGAGTTCCGCAGTTGAGAATAGGAATAATATCGGATATTCACGGTAATCTGCCGGGCCTCGAGGCATGCATGAATGCACTTGAGAAAGAGGATGTAGACCAGATCGTCTGCCTGGGGGATCTCGTTCAGTTCGGTCCATTCCCGGCTGAAGTGATCGATCTCCTGCAGCGAGGTGATATAGATGTGGTTCAGGGAAACTGTGACCGGGCGGTGGCAAAAGGAAGAGATCGTACGGGAGACTCCTTTGAGAATGTTCACTGGGAACAGCTGTCTTCTGAAATGCTTCAGTGGACGAGGGAACAGATAACCCCGGAGCAGAAGAGGTACCTGAAGAAGCTTCCGGCTGAATTGAGATACAATGTCGGAAGCAGGCGCATACTCTGTGTTCATGGCCTGCCCGGCAATATCTGCGGAACGATCCAGCGAAGTGCATCCGTTGAAGTATACGATCTGATGCTGGAGAGGAATTCCTGTGATATTCTTATCCTCGGGCACACGCATGAACCGTTCCTTCAGCCGAGGGGCAGGCGGATGATAATAAATCCCGGAAGCATCGGCGGAGGAACCCTGCCGGGGGAAGCAACGATGGCAGTTCTTGATATCAGTGAAGAGAACACAACAGCATCCGTCTGCTGGCACAGGATACCGTTCGATTCCGCTTTATATGAGAAAAGATACAGACACGAAAATATTCCGGAGCTATTTCTTAAAAGTATTCTCCTTGGCAGGGATCCGAGAGGGAAGTGGCATACCGATGATTATACCAGGAGGCAGAAATGGGCAGAACTCTGATCGAGAAGATCATGTCCTCGCACGGCGGGGAGGACTGTCGTGCCGGAGATGTGGTCTGGATAGACATTGACAACAGAACAGCGAGGGATTTCGCTGGAGCGAGTGTCGTGGGAAACCTTGAAAAGTACGGAGGCGATTCCCCCATAGCAGAAAGATCGAAAACATTTTTTACTTTCGATTGTAATGTCCCGGCCAATACCATTCCCTATGCCAATAATCAGCAGCGAATCCGGATCTTTGCCAGGAAGAACGATCTGAAGGTTTACGATGTAGACGCCGGCATAGGTTCTCATGTTGTGATCGAGGAAAAATACGCGAAACCCGGAACTACTACCGTAGGGACGGACAGCCACCTTAACATCATGGGTTCAGTTGGAGCCTTCGGACAGGGAATGGGAGATGTGGATATCGCATACGCTTTCAAGACAGGGAAGGTGTGGTTTGAAGTTCCTGAATCGATCAGGGTTACACTTGATGGAATACCGGCTGCGGGGACGGAAGCCAAGGATATCGCCCTTGCGATGCTTAAAAGATTCAGCAGTCATGAACTGCTGGGCAAGGCGGTTGAGATTTACGGCCCCTGGGTAGAGAACGCTTCTCTCGAAGATTGCGTAACCCTTTCAAGCCTTGCAACTGAAATGGGAGCGATCATCGCTCTCATACCGCCAAATGAAAACGTACTGGATTTCTTCGGTATCACTCGCGATGAAGCTGTTTATGCTGATTCGGATACTGCTTATCTGGAAGACTACTCCCTTGATATAGAGGGGCTCGAACCTCTGATCGCTGCACCACCCAGCCCTACGAACGTATTTCCCGTATCGGAGAAGACCGATGTAAAGGTCGATGGAGTCTTCATAGGAAGCTGTACGAACGGGACCTACCAGGATCTGAAGTATGCGGCGGAACTGCTGAGGGGCAGGAAAGTGGCTCCCGGTGTCATGCTGAAGGTTGTACCGGCAACCAGGAAAACCTGGGCAAGGCTTCTTGAGGAAGGACTGTTGAAAGACATATTCGATGCCGGCGGAATCGTCAGCAATGCAGGCTGCGGCGGATGTGCCTCGGGCCAGATAGGGATGACCGGAGAGGGAGAAGTGCAGATAAGCACATCCAACAGGAATTTCAAGGGCAAGCAGGGCAAGGGGAATACGTATCTGGCAGGAATTGGAACTGCAGCAGCTTCAGCTGTACTTGGCCGAATTGCTTCCGTGCATGAACTGAAGGAGGTGCTGTAATGCCGCGCGAATCTATCTTAAAAGGAAGGCTCTGGGTGCTTATTGAAGACGGACAGCTCTTCAGCGATATCGATACCGACATGATCTATCACAACGCACATCTGGCAGTAACCGACATTGAAAAGATGGGTCAATTCGCGTTCGGCAACCTTGAAGGCTACAAGGATTTCACGGATAAAGCGCAGCCCGGTGATATAGTCCTTGCCGGTGACAATTTCGGTTCGGGCAGTTCACGCCAGCACGCAGTTGACTGTTTCAAGGCTCTCGGTGTTCAAGCTGTAATTGCCAGGTCGTTCGGAGCCATCTACAGGAGGAATGCCATAAACAGCGGATTCCCTATCATCGAGCTGCCTGGCATTCCATCCGATCTTTTCAGCCAGTTCGAGACCGTGGAACTAAATCTTGAAAGTGGTATTATCATTTCAGGGAACAGCAGTTTTCAGGGCAATCCAATGAGCGAAGTCGCCAGGGATATCTACCTTGCGGGGGGATTGTTTCAATACGCTGAAAAAATGTGAAATTTCTGTAAAGTAGATGAGCAGTATATAGATACTGCGATGTGCAGAGTTGGAAATCTTCGTTCCCGCCAGTGATCAGAATTAATTTCTGAGTTATGATTATTAAGGTCCCTGCGATGTTTTTGCATCAGCAAGAATGTTTAGAAGGCTCATGTGTGTTCACGTCCAGGAAGGCAGCTATATGTTTGAAAAGGTATACATGCGTAATCCCGATATAGTCTACAGGGAAATAGCCGGTGAGTTTATTTTAGTACCAATCCATCACAAGGCGGGAGAAGCTGACAGCATTTACGTCCTGAACGAAACAGGAACGCGCATCTGGGAACTCGTGGACGGGAAGCGGACTCTTGCTGATATCATCGGAATGATCACCGAAGAATTCGATATTGATGACAGAACATTGGCGGGTGATCTCTTTGAGTATATAGGTGAGATGGTAACCTCCGGCACTCTGCAGGAGGTCTGACCTGGAGTGCGGTGGACTGCAGGATTCGGGGTATCTGTCCTTCAGAGGCAGGATCTACGAACAGGCTCTGAAAGATAGAATTCCACTTGCCGGCAGCATGGAGATCACATCACTATGCAATCTTGGCTGCGTTCACTGCTACATCTCGAATTCAGGTGACAGGGAACGGGATCTGTCTTTAACCGGGATTAAGTCGATTATCGATCAGCTGTCCGAAGAAGGTTGTCTATGGCTTCTGATCACAGGCGGTGAACCTCTCATAAGGCCTGATTTCCCGGAGATCTACGCTCATGTGAAGGAGCGTGGAATAATGCCGATCCTGTTTACGAACGGTCCCCTTATC
>JAUWSL010000021.1 GCA_030610085.1 Candidatus Aegiribacteria sp. | reverse complement strand
GACGCAGAGCGGCTGGCATATCGTCTGGTAAATAGGGATACGAGAATGACGAAAGTAAAATACGCGACAATAACAGCGATATATATGCTCATTTAATCCGTTATTTGCTTTCCGACGCACAGTTCAAGGAGTTAGGAACTCCCACCGTTTAAGTATCCCCTGATTTCTTCAAGTATATCCTTCATGGGGGGGATATCTTTGAACCACTCATTTTCAGTAATTTCATTTGTACAGGCGCAGTACACCTGCGAAATCAACTTCTTCATTTCGATAGGCAGGGGTTCGGGCTGCAACCTGCAGATTTTCTTCCAGTTCTGTCTGTCCGTCTTCTTTGCCTCTTCAACTGCCTGATACCATGGAGTGTTTCTGTAGTATACGCGTGCAATTTCTTTACTTACAGGCATTCCGTTCAGAGTGAATCTGCATTCATCCAGTGTACCGAGAACGTCAACCAGCATCAGGCGCCGTTCGCTGTCGAAGCCGACCTCTATTTTTCCATCCTCATTGACAAGTCCGATTTTTGAGTATTCATCTGAAATGAAGTTATTCACTAATCTCGTAAGATCCTTCAGTTCCGATATCTCCTGATCACTCAAACCCGAGATCTGTCCCGCTTCCTTCCATGAAATGTATCTATCAGTGATCTCAAGTTTTGTGGACACATCTATGATCGGTGTTTCCAGCTTCTGATTAGGAGTGGGTGGATTTTCAAGTCCCAGATCCTGTGGAGTAATCTTACCTTCTCTTAACCGTTTGAACACACTGCTGCCCGGAGGCAGGTTGTTTCTGTAGATGATTTCAAGTGGGATTAAATGTTGACCCTTCAAATCACCATACGCTGAGTAGTCGTATTGATCTCCTGTCAGCTCAGGGTGTATTACGGGTAGTAAATCGATTTCCATTGTATTTGCAACTCTATTGATATCGGAAAGCTTTCTGACTTCCCCATTCTCCACAAGTCCAACATAATGTGTAGGAATATTCAACTTCTCAAGCTTTTCAAAGAAGTATGCACCAAGAAGTGTGATGGCTGCACCTTTTTCGGGTATGGTGTCAGGCATTTCGCCCCAGTCGAACACGGAATATCTATCTGAATAAATGAACCGGGCTCTCCCCGGGCTGTTGAAGTTTGCCGCTTTAAGTACTTCCAGATCCTTTACGCTGCCCATATAATATCTCCTGATCGGTTTTATCTAACTTTGCCCTGTATTCCCCTGCCGCAGCTTGACTGAACCATTACACTTATTATTAGAATCCAAGAAGATTACTATCATACTCATTCCTTCCTGGTTCAAAATTAGATGAGTTTCTAAAAAACATAGGAATATTGTCAAGTTATAACTAAATTCACCCTTATTGCAAGGATATGGTTATGTCTCATCGGTTTGCATGAGATATCTCATTGTCTATCATTCTGATATAGTTCAACTGCAACATCAGCAATCTTCTTAACAGTATGATGGGTTGAGGATATCGGGTTAAGCTGAAGACCGTTTCTTTTTCAGTGAGGAACCCGCCTCTTTGAATACCACGATGGCTCCAAGTATTACAGGTATGTAGAGGATGAAGAAACGCTGAAGAAGAGTGAAAATACCGAGTGTATCTGTACTCATCACTGAAGCCATGAGAGCAGCAATACTAAGTTCAGCCACACCACTTGCCCCGGGACTCGGAGAAAAGTAGCAGATGAAAAGAACCAGCGCCTGAATGCAAAGTACCTGAACGAGATGCCCCGATGCCCCCAGACCGAGCATTATGAAATATGCAAGGAAGAACTTGTTCAGATAGAGTACGCAGGTGAGGAAGATGGCAAGGAGCAGGACGTACGGATGCTCATGAACGAAGAGTTTGCATGAGTCTTTGTACGCAGTAACTTCAGTGATAAGTCTGTTGGTTATTCTGTTGATTTTGTCCTCGAACCTGGGCAGCCAGGAACAGAGTTTCTTCGCAAGCCCTGTCGCAAGTTTCACTACAAGGTCCGGTTTCAGTATTATCAGGATAAAAATTACAAACTGAACGGCAAATACAATGAAACAGAAAACTATCAGGTTATGCATGGTTTTGCTGAAAGAGTCGCTGAGAACGCTGAGTGAGAAACCTGCTGCGCCGATGAAAAAGATTAATGTAGCAAGGTAGTTCAGAACGCTGACTGAAATTGATTCTCCAACAGAAACCCCCGCCCTGTAGTAGATGTACAGCTGGGCCGGCCCGCCTCCGCTCTGAGATGGGGTGACTGCTCCCATGAAGATGTTTGCGAGATTGGCCCGGAAGCTCACCATGAATCTTATTCCCGGATAAAGCTTCCTGAAATATATGTGATTTCTGAGAGCCCCCATGCACATATCCCCGAAAGATAGAACCAATACTACAGCAATGTAACCGAGGTTGAAGTTAATGAGCGCTTTCAGAGTATCGCCGGTATGCGTTTTCAGGAATATCGCTGTGAGTGCGCCGACACTTAGAAGAACGAAGATTATTAACCCTTTGCGGATCTTTGCCCTGTTGAAGTCCTTTATTTCCGGTGGTTGGCACGTTGGCAAATGGCCGTTTGCCTCGATCTCGTTCTCCTCAGACAAGTGAAACCCCGTCAATGTTATCAGGTACTTTCATACCGGCCCACTTCAGTATGGAGGGGTAGAGATCTGCCGTTCGCGCTGCTCTATTCATCCAGTCATTTCTGTTCATTATTAACGGAACGATCATATGTTCACGGCACAGTGAACCGTGAGTTCCATGATGCTCCGGCCATTCCCAGCTGTCTCTCAGGTCGTAGCCGTTTTTCGAAGTAACAAGAATATCGCCCGTACGCGTTGATAAGAATATCTGTGCGATCTGAACGAGAGCGTCAGGATAGTAGGAATCAAATGTTACTTCAAGCGATTCCATCTGGCTCAATGATTGTGACGTCTCTCCCAGTCCCAGCGGGTCTCCGGTCTGGGGAAGATATGTGAAGCCGTCCGCTGTTCTGAGTACCAGTGCTCTGCCGCCTGATGATTCGATAGTGAATATCTCGTCCGATTCCCTCCATACGAGGAAATCTATTTCCTTCCTCTTTACGAGTTCAGGAAGAAGTGAACCCATCGAATCATATATTTCCCTGCCGTATAAAGGCCTGTCAGGAATAATATCATGCAGGTATACATGTCCCATGGCGTTGCCTGAGATCATTACCGAAACATCCGGTTTGTTTTTGAATATCAACGGGTGCTTGAGAGTATTACGGCCCCGTTCACTGAAGAAGTTGGCCAGGTCGAAATGTGTATGTGTTGAAGTAAGCCCGTGGTCTGAGGAGATAA
Organism: Candidatus Aegiribacteria sp.; assembly: GCA_030610085.1. Classification (GTDB taxonomy): domain Bacteria; phylum Fermentibacterota; class Fermentibacteria; order Fermentibacterales; family JCC-6; genus Aegiribacteria. The sequence continues at coordinate 18,095 of JAUWSL010000021.1, read as the reverse complement.
TAAGAAGAGTGTTCTGCCATCGGCCCTGCTTTTTCAGCTTTTCCACCGCTTCGCCTATGTATCCGTCAACATTGATGTACGCCTGAATAGTGTCATCATCAAACGGATCATGGATGTGTGAGAAACTGTCAACAGCGGGAAATACGGCGAATATGAAGTCCGGCCTGTCATCGAGGCTCATCATTAACTTCTGATGACCGGCCTCATCGACATCGTGCCATTCATCATTCAGGTGGGCCGTAAGGTAGTGGAAAAGCTTGGTATATTTCGTAAGATCTCTGTCCGAACCAAGGCTCCTTGTTATCATGGAGTAGATATTGCGGGAATTGTTGAACAGTTCATGAAGTGTTTTTCTATCGGTTGGAAGATCACTGTTGAACCACGGCCCTTCAATACCATTGTAACTTCTGAGGCGGTACTTCCCAATTTTCTTACTCGCAAATTCCTTCTTATCAAGCCACCTTATACCGGGGATGTCGGCCGTCCCCGGGAAGCAGCCCATGAGAAATGGAAGGTTTGCAGGACCGGTAGTGGATGTAAAGCAGGAGGATGCCTTTCTGAAAACGCCCGGTTCCATAACCTCTTTACGAATATTGGGCAGCTGCCCCTCATCTATCAGACGTTTCATAACATCCGGTCGGGCACCATCTATTAGATAAAAAAGTACAAGGGGATCATTTTTCATTAAGTCGTACCTGGTTTCCTCAATCTGTGTTTAAGTTTCATTGTATTGTACTGGTTCGCAGGCTGAAAGACGGATAATCAGTAGATATCCTATTGCTGTCAACCCTTCAAGTAAGCATTAACCCGCCCTTCTGAATAATCTGATGTATTACAATTACGGATACACTTTAAAAAAGGCGGGATCGGAATCCCGCCTTCATCTTCACGTAAGACCTGCATCAGATATTTTCGCGGACAACGCAGGCCAGCCGTTTTACTCCTTCAGCGATTTGTTCTTCGCTTGCGTAGCTGAAGTTCAGGCGCATGCTCTGAAAGTTATCGTTCTCAGGAAAGAAGGCGCTGCCTGGAACGTACGCGACGTTCTCGTCGACGGCTTTCTGGAAAAGATCATCTGCGTTCATTCCATCCGGCAGTGTAAGCCAGAGGAATAACCCACCCTCAGGTTTTGTCCATTTGACTTTGGGCATGTCAGCGAATTCCTTTTCCAGACATTCCAGCATGATTGTTCTTTTGTTGCTGTAATGTTTAATAGTAGCCTCAAGTCCCTTCTCAAGTGCTCCGTTCACAAGCATTGCATGCGTAATGGCCTGGTTGAAAGGCGGCGTGCACAGATCAACTGCCTGCTTTGCCATTACCATTTTATCGATCAGCCAGTCCGGTCCGCACGCCCATCCCAGGCGGAAGCCGGGCAGCATTATCTTTGAGAATGTATAGAGGGAGATAACCATATCCGGGGCCAAGGATTGGAATGTAGGCTGACTCTCACCGCTGTATCTCAGCTGCCTGTACGGAGTATCTTCAACTATCAGATATTCGCCCTTCTGGGCAATTTCAAGAATTTCCTTCCTTCTTGATTCAGGAATGGTTACACCTGCGGGATTCTGGAAATCCGGAATTATGTATATGAATCTTGGCCTGCGGCCTTCACCTTCAAGCCTCTTTATGGTTTCCTGAAGCTTTTCAGGTATCATTCCGTGATCATCCAGTTCAACACCTACGGGTACTCCCTGGTAACTCTTGAAAGCCTGCAGACCGCCAAGGTAAGTAGGAGAACCGGTTATACAGGTATCACCCGGATTTAAAAATATTTTTGCTATGAGATCAAGCCCCTGCTGAGAGGCAGTTGAAATAAGAATGTGATCCGGAGAAATCTTGGTTCCGTCAGTCCGCATGATTAACGCAAGATCCTCGCGGAGTCTTACGTCACCTTCCGTAGGACCGTACTGAAGTGCTGTGGCGTGTTCGTTTTCAATTACACTGTTAACAGCCGCTTCAACGTAATCCACAGGAAAAGTAGCAGGTGCAGGCAATCCTCCGGCGAATGAAATTATCCCCGGCTTCGCGGTCAGTTTAAGCAGCTCTCTGATAACTGACCTTTTCATTCCAAGGGCGCGGTCTGAAAAGTAATCTTGCCTGTTCACTTATTGACTCCTTTCGATAACCGTAACGGTGTGTTCATATAATATCGTATTATATACACTGTATGGATATGACCAAATCTACTGATGTCAACTGGCATGATTCAGTCTAGATGAATATTAAGGAAATATAAGGTACTTATACCTATGTGGAGGTTATTAATGGTTCACAACTCAATCAGGATAATCGCCGGTTTCTGTCTGGTATCATTGCTGCAGTTCTCCTGCGGTTCTTTCGATGATACAGCTTCAAGCGATTCACCTGATCCTGATATGAGAAAAGTTACCGATACCTTGCCTGATCATGCGATAATCGAAAGTGCCGAATTCATCAGGGCAGCGCATATTCTCATAACCTGGCATACCCCGATAGAAGACAGTATGTCAGATGACGAAGAGGAAGCCCGGATACCCATCAGCATCGTGTCCGATGCCGAGGAGGACGCTCTGGATCAAATTCGGGATATTCAGGATGAAATACTTTCCGGGTATGCTACCTTTGAAGAGATGGCCTTCAATTATTCCCACTGTACTTCAGCAGCGGACAGCGGCAGGCTGCCTGCTTTTACAAGTGGAGGCATTACGGAGGAACTGGACAGCACGGTCTTCGCACTGGAACCGGGAGAAATATCCGGGATTATCAGAACACGTTTCGGATACCACCTTGTGAAACGCCTGGGCAGTTAATCTTGGAATATTGCAGAAGTACGGTAGAAGAGGGAGAGAAAGGGCTTCGTCTTGATGCATATCTTGTCATGCAGGACGATATCGAAGAGAGCCGGAGTTACATAAGCACACTTATCTCCAATGGTCACGTATCTGTAGATGGTGTACCAGTTACAAAACCTGCGTACAATGTTAAGTTTGACCAGGAGATACTGCTTGAGATTCCCGATGCTATTCCTGTCGACCTTTCTCCGGAGAATATCGAATTGGATATCGTCTACGAAGATGAATATCTGATCGTGCTGAACAAGCAGGCAGGTCTTGTGATTCATCCATCCGGGACCTGCAGAAACGGAACCCTCGTTAATGCGCTGCTTGCTTATTGTGTTAACCTTTCTGGTATATCAGGTGAATTGCGTCCTGGAATCGTACACAGGCTCGATAAGGATACAACCGGTTTGATGATGGTAGCCAAGGATAACATTACACATCGCGGCCTGTCAGCTCAGCTATCCTCAAGAACCGTTAAACGTCGATACATCGCGCTTGTCTGGCACTCACCGATACCGAGTACTGACAGAATTGACGCACCCATAGGACGCGATCTTAATAACAGGCAAAATATGACTGTGCTCTCAACGGGGAAACGTGCGGTAACAAATTACCGGGTTCTGCGCAGGTTCAGACATACAAGCTTGATCGAGTGCAGGCTCGAGACGGGCAGAACCCATCAGATAAGGGTTCATTTATCTGTCAGAAAAGGCTGCCCCATAATTGCAGATGAGAAGTACGGAGGGTACAATCCCAAGGAGATACCCTCAACAGTTCGTAACAGAGAACTGCTGGACGATGTACTCCGTATTGCCACACATCAGATGCTCCACGCGGAGACGCTCGGCTTCATTCACCCGATTACAGGTGCTGAAATGGAGTTCAACGAAGCACCGCCCCTGGAGTTCAGGCTGGTGATGAAACGTCTTGAAAAGGATATGAATGACTGATACAGCCTATTCAATCCTTCTTTTTTCAGGGCTCATTGCAGGCCCTGCTTCAGCATTTATAGTCGACATCAGGATTCTTCCGTTCTATCTGCTATTTCCCGCAATCGGTCTCTGCTGTAAAGCCAGGAAGGGAACATTGAGAATTCTCCTACTGGTCACTGCTCCAGTCTTTATCCTGTTGTGGGGAGCAGCTTCCGGCAACGATATCCTGATGGAAAGATCGCTGAGGTGGATCGCCGCTATTGCCGCGGGAGCATCCATGTCCGGGGCGCTGGGAGCCTCAAGAGCTTCAGAGCTCCTGTTCACGGTCTCAAGAAGGGTGAGCCTTGGAGGACTTCCGGAGAGCCTCGCGATGGTAGTATCTCTTGCGGGTCCTTTCTCAGAGAGGATCAAAGGGGTATTCATGGAAAGCAGAAAGAACGGCAGGAGTTTCGGTGATTCTCTTACCACTGCACTCTCTTCGGTTAACGAGATCGAACTTATGGAGAAAGGCAGCATGAGCAGGCAGAACGCACTTTCATCAATAGCGGCATGTCTGGCCTGGCTGGTTCTTCTGGCCGGTATCATGCAGGTTTTGTGAACCATGAGTGTTATCAGGATAAAAATGCTGATTGAGTACGATGGAACCGCTTTCTCCGGATGGCAGCTTCAACCTGAAACAAGAACCGTACAGGGAGATATTGAGGCCATCCTCGAGAAACTCTGCGGGAGAAGGATTGCCATAACAGGATCAGGCAGAACCGATGCGGGAGTGCATGCCCTGGGACAGGTTGCCCATGCCGACATAGGGATTGATAAACTGGAGAGGATCAAAACAGGTTTACCTGCCATGCTTCCCGATGATATAGCAGTAACCGAAGTAAAGAAGGTTGATAGTTCCTTTCATGCAAGATTCCGGGCGATCTCAAGGCTTTACAGCTATCGGATTGAAAAGAATAGACACCCACTCAGTAACCGTTACTGCCATACACTCATGCGCGAACTTGTTACGGCTGATATGCAGAAAGCCGCTGAGCTATCAATTGGTGAAAACGACTGGATGGCGATGGCAAAGGAAGGAAGCGGCAATGCCGATTGGATCGTAAATGTCATAAACACGGATGTCATTGATGATGAGTCAGGCTGGACATTCCTTATTCGTGCTAACAGGTTTCTAAGAGGAATGGTCAGGATCTGGGCCGGAACACTGGTTAGTATCGGTTCCGGAACAGCTCAACCTGAGCTAATAACCGAGCTTCTTGAGACAAAAGATCGTGAGAAGGCCGGATCATCATTGCCGGGCAAGGGGCTGACACTAATGGAGGTGAGGTACAATTGAGTACTGATTTCAACAGAGAGAAGCTTAAACTGAAATCCCTGTCTGAGCGAACAAGCAAGGTTGATTCCAGTTTACTATTCAGGAATCCTCAAAATAAGGAAACTGTTGAATTCGTCAGATCACTGCCGGATATACTCGCGGTAAAGGATATGAAGAAACTCGCCAGGGCCATGATTAAAGCAAAAAACACAGGAGCTTCAAGGATCTTCATGTACGGGGGCCATGTGATAAAATGCGGTCTCGGACCCCTTCTCGTGAAATGGCTCCAGAACGGTACTATCAACTGCCTTGCCACTAACGGTGCCGGCACCATCCATGATATTGAAATGGCCCTGTTCGGCGAAACGTCAGAGGACGTGGAAGCGGGAATCAAGGACGGCAGCTTCGGTATGTGGCAGGAAACAGGAGAGGTCTATTCCAAAGCGATCAACACAGCTTACATCAACAACCTCGGGCTGGGCGAAGCCCTCGGTAATGAAATCATCCGGAGGGAAGGCAATACTGCAATAAGCCCCCTTGCCGCAGCATGCGAAGCGGGCATTCCTTTGACCGTGCATCCTGCTCTGGGAGGAGATATCATCCATCCATATACATCAGTGAGCTGGGAAAAGCTCGCAAAGGGTGCGGAGAAGGATTTTGATCTATTAGGGGAGAGGATTACACAATTGACTTCGGGAGTAGTCATCAACGCGGGCTCAGCCGTGGTCATGCCCGAAGTATTCCTGAAACTTCTGACATCAGCGATTAACCTTGGTTACGACATTAGTGATATTACAGCCGCAAGCTTTGACATGATAAGGCCGTACAGGCCTTTGAACAATGTAGTCTTCAGACCAACCAGGGCACTGGGAGGAGAACGGATGGTCCTTACCGGCCATCATGAACTGATGCTCCCGCTACTGGATGCCTTCCTGGAGGCAGAGGAGGGTGGTAATGAATAAAGTAGTATTATTCCTGATTCCTGTTCTGATTCTCTTTGCGTGTGGTGATACAACCGTAACACCGGACAATACCGATCAGATCATCGAAACAGGACCCATTGATCCCTACGGCGACCCTCCCGGTTACACGGGCGACCCTTTTGAGGATTTTCCCGAAGTAATCGGCATGAGCATACCCGGCGAAGAAGTCCCCATAGAATATGAGGAAGAGATCTTATCAGGAACCCATTTTACAGTTCAGATATCAGCGGCAACAAACGAAGAAACCGCACAGCGCCTGGCGGAATCGGTTTCCACAGAGATTTATCATCCCGTATTCATCGATCATGAGAGTGGATACTGGAAAGTCAGAGTCGGTGCCTTCCCCGCAAGGGCAGATGCCACCGATTACTCCCAGGTTCTTGTGAATATGGGCTTCACTGACGCCTGGGTCACAACGAGAGAACCTTGACCTTGACAAAAGACCCTCTAATTGCGATATATCCAACCGCTCCGGCAACGGGGTATGCATAGAAAAACAGCGCTAAAAATTAGAAATAACTGGCGCGAAGAAATATTTTGTAGGGCAATCGAGCATTGCGAGGTTCCCCACTCTTACGAGAGTGCAAGAAGTTGCAGAGTGGGCTATCGTATACTTGTGAGATTCCCTATTCGAGCAAGAGCGTTAAGAAATAACTAGTGCGGGCAATCGAGCATTGCGAGATTCCCCACTCCTACGAGAGTGCAAGAAGTTGCAGAGTGGGAAACCGACTGGTTCGGTTCCCCGCTCGAGCAAGAGCGTTAAGAAATAACTAGTGCGGGAAACCGAACATCTGTGAGGTTCCCCGCTCGAGCAAGAGCGAAGAACATTACCGAGCGGGAATAGCTCAGTTGGTAGAGCCCTACCTTGCCAAGGTAGCTGTCGCGGGTTCAAGTCCCGTTTCCCGCTCCATGTTTAGAAGGCGAATAGCATTTAATACTGTTCGCCTTCTGCTATTTCACGCGGGGACGTCGGCTGGTTGATTCACAAGGATCTCGTTTCCCGTTCCATATAAAGAAAGCGGATAGTATTAACAACTTTCCGCTTTCTGTTACACTTACGCGGGGACGTCGGGTGGTTCTTCAAAGGTTTAGTGCTTGATGCGGGAGAATAGTAATGCAGAAAGGCGGGGTGAATAATCACCCCGCCCGCCTGATATAACCAAGAACTAGAACGAAGACTTAATCGCACCCCAGGTAGCGTGTTGGAGCGAAGTAGTACCCCACATGAAATTGAAAATATTTTCCCAGATAGCAACACTTTCATTGGCGTATGCGGGAGTATATCCACTGATGACACTTTGGCCATCGTTAGCAACGCATATACCCGCCTGCCCTGCAGCTGAAGAGGCTGTCCAGCCGGTTACGGGAACAGCATCCGAAACGGTTAACCTTGCGTTCAGTGTAATAAGGCCTGGATCACTCCAACCCCAATCAGAGATTCCATCTGCGATAGGATGTGCTGGCTCCCAGGCGTAGTGAGGAATAACCGGAGTCCCGAAACCGCTGAATCCGGAGACTCCCATGGCGTTTCCAAGAGCACCCTGACCGGCAGTCCCGGTAGACCACTGCCAGGTTGATGCAAAGATTATCGCTCCACCGGTGTCGTAAAGATCATTGACACCTCCCCAGTACAGATCGTTGCCGTTAGCGTACCAGGATTCAATAACGATTATATCCCATCCAGCACCAAGCCCATTCAGTGCTGCATTAAAGGCAAGCTGTTGCCCACCTGGTTGACCATTGTAGGATTCAATATTTGCGGAGGGCCAAAGATTATTTGCGGCGGTGATAGCACCAGTTCCAAAGCCAGCAGAATCATCGTAGTAGATCAGAATATTGGCAGGATCCTGGGCACCTGCCACCGAAGTGAGTACCAGAATTGAACAAATAACAAACTTCATTCAGAGGCCTCCTTTGAGTTGAGAACCTATTTCCCTGACTGATTGAAGTTACAAATTGCGCATGGCACGGTCAAGTATATATAGCTGGTGCCGTAGTTTCGACATAAAAGTTTCATCCGCATATAATGCCTTATGCTGAAAAAAGGTGGTTCTATATTGAACAGGTATGATTACTTTAATAAGATCATTCCTGGAATGGGATGCAACTATCTATTTAGCGGATTTGGAAGTATTCTGCTGTGAGTGACATGCACATGAATTTCAGGATTGTAGAGGAATCATTGTCCAGACTCGGTGAGTATGGTGAGATTCCGATTCAATTCGAGGTCAGAAGCATATTCGAAATCAAAGGTGATGATCCAGAAACGGCAGAACTCGTTGAACATCCGGTCAAGCACCCCTGGATCAAGAACTACGATGCGATCAGGGGGGAGGGACCGACAAGCTGGCCCGGTAGATGGGATGTTTCCAATTGGGGGCTGCTTAGTGCGTATGTGAATTATCAGCTTGTGGCCGGTTGCGTACTTGCGTTCAATACAGATGGTGTCAATAAACTAGAAGGTCGAGATGATGTTGTTTTCATATGGGATATTCGCGTTCATCCTGATTATCGATGCGAAGGAATCGGGCACAGGTTGTTCAAGGAAGCAATTCTTTGGGCAAGATCCAGGAATTGCCGGGAATTGAGAATAGAAACGCAAAATATCAACGTACCGGCATGCCGCTTCTATAAGCGACAGGGATGCCGTCTCAGCTCTATCGATCGCTTTGCCTACGAAGCGTATCCTGATGAAGTGGAGTTGATCTGGCACCTGGAATTGTGAGTGCAGAAAAACTGTTCAATAAGGAGAATGAATGAAAAGCGGTGTATTTCAAAGGACGGAGACCGAATCCGGCGGCCGACGAATCAGTAAGAAGGTCTATAATTTTGTGATAGGGCTGGTCCTGTGCTGGGGTTTCTTCGCCAGCTGGCTGATTGTCAAGACCATCCCCTATAAATCGCTCGTTGATATCAACATCTGGGTATTTTTCATAGGTTACTTCGCTTCCTGTTTCCTTGGCTTTTTTATTTTTACTAAATCGATAAATCCTTTTATCAGTTTCATAGGGTACAACTTTGTTGTTGTTCCATTCGGACTGATCGTTAATATGGTAGTGCATCAGTACGACCCCGGTCTTGTTCTTTCAGCGATACGTGTTACTGGTCTTGTGACATTTGTCATGATGATTCTTGGAGCCCTGTATCCTGCGTTCTTTAACAGAATCGCAAAGGCGCTTTCGATTTCCCTGTTTGTGGTGATAATTGTTGAGTTGGTAGAGATCTTCATCTTGAATATTCATCACGGGATTATCGACTGGATCGTTGTCGTCATCTTCTGCGGTTATATTGGTCTTGACTGGAGCAGAGCGAACCAGATACCCAGGACAGTGGACAATGCAGTCGACAGCGCAGCCTCACTGTACATGGACATCATCATACTATTCCTGCGGATTCTCAGGATAATGGGAAGGCGAAGATAGAAAGTCCTGAACCACCTTATGATTGTAAGGATTAACCATGAAGTTCAAAATTGCTTCTTTGGAAGAAAGATATGACTTATTTGAACAACAAGACAAAGTATGTTCAGAGGTATGGCCTGAATTCATGCTTCATGATCCTGTTGCAAACACTTATTGGATGAAATTTATTGAAGCTTTCAAGAAGTTTCAATTACTGTTTATTGATGAAGATGAAATACTGGCCGTAATTAACACTGTCCCGCTGCATTATGATGAAAGCATAAACATGCTTCCAGATGAAGGATGGGATTGGGGTGTTATGAAATCAATATCTGATTTTGAAGCTGGAAGAGAACCAAATGTTCTGATGGGAGTCCAGATTGTTGTTAATAAAAACCATCAGAGAAAAGGGTTGAGTTCTCTTGCAGTTAAGGAAATGTCAAATCTGGCCAGAATAAATGGATTCAATAAGTTAGTATTACCAGTCAGACCCAGTGAGAAGCATAAATACCCATTGATCCCGATGGAAGATTACATTCAGTGGAAAGACCGGAATGGGTTGCCCTTCGATAGCTGGCTGAGAGTTCATGTCAAAGCAGGCGGGATAATTGTGAAGGTATGTTCAAAAGCAATGTACATTCCAGGGACGGTGGATGAATGGAAAGAATGGACAGAACTGGATTTCCCGGGATCCGGATCATACATAGTTCCAGGTGCGCTGAATTCAATATTGATCGACATAGAAAAAAACGAAGGCATTTACACTGAACCAAATGTATGGATTCTTCATGAAACAGAAAGTGGTTAACGGATTATTCCAGCGGTCATCGATAAGAGACCGCGAGGAGAAACAATCGAAGACAGTCCGATAAAACGTGCGTACAAATGGGAGCCATACTGATGAATCTATACGATGAACGATATGAACATCCGGGTTACTACTGGGGTAAGATCCCGTCCAACTCGTGCTACCGGGTTCTACAGATACTGCCACCTGATCGTCCGCTAAGGCTTCTCGACATCGGTTGCGGCGAAGGCCGGAATGCAGTCTTTTTTGCCCGCAACGGTTATCAGGTTACAGCTTTTGACACTTCAGCCAGGGGTATTGAGAAGACAAAGCAGCTTGCTGCCGATGTCGGTGTTCCGATTGAGGCATTTGCAGCGGACATTAACGAGTTCCGTCTCACCGAGCCCTTTGATGTATTGTTCTCGACAGGAGTACTTCAGTACGTTCCGCCCGAACAGCGGAAGGATCTTTTTGATAACTACCGTGCATACACCAGTCCCGGCGGGTTGAACGTGTTCTCGGTCTTCGTTAAAAAACCGTTCATTCAGAAAGCCCCCGATGCAGAGAGAACTGCATACAAATGGATTTCCGGAGAACTTCTGACCTATTACAATGAATGGAAGATAGAATACTGCACCGAGGAAATATTTGATTGTATGTCCAGCGGCATACCGCACCGGCACGCTGTCAACAGGATCGTTGCGAGAAAAGAAGCAAACCAATAAGTATGATACAGCGAATTCATATTTTTGGAGCATCCGGATCCGGGACAACGACCCTTGCGAAGTCCGTAGCCAATGTGATGGATTATCCGCATATTGACACGGATGATGTTTTCTGGATTCGAACGGATCCACCCTTCAGAACTGTTCGTGAACGATCGAAAAGGCAGGAGCTGCTTCTGCAGGCTCTTGAGAGAACAGATTCCTGGGTGCTTTCAGGTTCGCTGTGCGGGTGGGGTGACTTTGCTATACCGATGTTCGATCTCGTCGTATTTCTCTTTGTTCCTTCGGATATTCGGATGCAGAGACTACAAAAGCGAGAGATCGATTATTATGGTTCTGAGATAGAGAATCCTGATGATCCCAGGTACGAGACACACAGGGATTATCTTGATTGGGCTGCAGCTTATGATACGGGTGGATTGGATATGCGCAGTAAGGCAATGCATGAGAAATGGATTACCGCTTTACCTTGCACGATGATTCGAATCGAACGTGACAGCACGCTTCAAGAGAATCTGAAAACAATCTTGAAAGAGATCGTGCCCAACAATGCGGCTGCTGGCGATATTTGACAGCACACCTCACACTGAGCATCAGCCGGGTTACATCTGTGACTGTTAACGGAGGTTATGATGAATGTACTTGCTGTTATGGGAAGCCCACGAAAAGGTAAAGCAACCGATCTTCTGGTCGATAAGGCTTTAGAGGGTATAAGATCGAAGGCTCCAGATTGTGACGTGAAGAAACTGAGCCTGATCGATTTTGACATTCAACACTGCCGAAATTGTCTTATCTGCAGGGACATCAGAACCACTGAACCTGTCAGCAAGTGTTCTATCCGGGACGATATGGATCAGATAAGTATGGATGTCCTCGATTCGGATGCTTTAATCTTCGGCACGCCTGTACATATGGGATATGCCACGGGGCTGATGATGTCCTTCCTGGAGAGAATCTGCTGGATCTTCGCTAAACCCGAAAAAAGCTATTTTATCATAAAAGGATGTCCTCTTCCAAGATCAGATAAGAAACGCAAGTCAGTTACAATCGTTACCTCAGGTATTGTACCACCAATGTACAGAAAACTCTGTAATCAAGCTGCCCCTCTTATTAAAGGGGTTATCAGAGATTCCCTGAATGCAAGAACAATAGGAGACATGTACGCAGGTGATATTGAGCACAAGGGTGTTGAACGTTATTTTGACAAAGCCTTCAAACTTGGCAGTAAACTTGTATAGGAGTTATTGATCATTCAGCCATTGCATCAAGAAAGAGCCAGGTAACGGCTGAATGGAATTGAATGCTGATAGAGTATTCTGTATCCATACCGATACAAAAGAATGATGTGACAGGATTGTTGGTGACAAATTGATTAAGGTAATATCATTCGATGGTGATATGACCCTCTGGGATTTCGAGAAGGTCATGCGGCATTCTCTTTCAGTTACCCTTGCAGAACTTCGGTGTCACATTCCCGGGCAGGCGTCCGCTGGTCTGACAGTTGACAGGATGATAGAGATTCGTAACTCAGCTGCAGTAGAACTCAAGGGAAAGATCATCAATCTTGAGGAGATCCGGTTTCATGCTTTCAAACGCACATTAGAATCCATCGGCTGCCCGGACAACACTCTCGCGACCCATCTGAATGATTTGTATCTGAAACATCGGTTCGAGGATATCGAGCTATATCCGGATGTCATTCCGGTTCTGGATATCCTCCGTTCGGACTTTACGATCGGACTACTGTCCAATGGCAATGGGTATCCGGAGAAATGCGGACTTCCAGACCGATTCAGTTTTGTGGTGTTCTCGCAGGATGTAGGAGTCGAGAAACCAGACGCTGACATGTTTCACACGGTTTCTCGATGTGCTGGATGTGATCCTTGTGAAATCATGCACATCGGTGACTCGCTGGAATCGGATGTCGCCGGCGCAAACGGAGTCGGTGCTGTATCAGTGTGGTTGAATCGAGACGCCAGACTAAACAAAACTGGTATAGTGCCTGATTACGAGATTCGATCCCTTGTTGAACTCGCAGAATTAGCATACGGATGTAGCATATGATGGATGACTGGGTCACGGTACTCCAGCAGGAACTCGGTGTTCTGAGCGAGGCCTTCTCCACAAGAGCAGGCAGCACTCCCACACTTCTTCCAGGTGAGCGGAGAACCGTTGCCGTCCTTTTCACTGATCTCAAGGGCTTCACCAGCATATCCGAAAAACTCGATCACGAGGTTGTCCATTCCATCATGAGCGGCGTGATGGGAGGATTATCGCGACTGGTTGAGTTCCACGGCGGATATGTCGACAAGTTCGAAGGTGATCGGATCATGGCTCTGTTCGGTGCAGAGAAGGCTCATGAGAATGATTGTGTTCGTGCAGTATCGTGCGCTGTCAGGATGATCGACATGGTGCAGGAGTTCGCTACCGTGCTTCGGGACAAGGGTTTATCTATCGATGCAAGGTCAGGTGTAAGCTACGGTGATGTAACCGTTGCACCCGATCCATCCGGTCACATGACGGCTACTGGAGACGAGGTGAACATCGCTTCCCGTTTGGAAGAGACGGCGGAGACCGGGACCGTCCAGGTCACTAAAGCTGTAAGATATGCCTCCGGAGAGCGCTTCAAATGGGAGAATCTGGGTCTGGTTTCCGTCAAGGGTAAAAATGAACAGATACACGCTTTCAGACCTCTCGGACCCGGTGAGGCGCAGGTGGAGAGGTGGGAACGGGCGAAGAGACTTGCCTCGGTTCCATTCGTGGGCCGCACGAAAGAACTTGCAAAGCTGGAGAAACTTCTCAAGAGACAGTCAGAACCTGCTGGGGGGCACAACAGGCGCGGCGGCGCCAGGCATATCTTCGCTGGTATTCAGGGAGTGGCCGGTATAGGCAAGTCCCGTCTAATTTATGAACTGCGAAAAAGTATCGAGATTCGATCCGATAGAACACTTGTTCTTAAAGCAGGTTGTGCTTCATACGCTCAGCCGTCTCTCTGGTTGATCCTTACAATGATAAGGAACTTGCTCGCTATCGGGTCGATCGAAAATCCCTCCGAGCAGGTCGTGAGAAGCAGGCTGGAGAGTCTTCTGCGTGACTCCGTTATCGGTGGGCGGATCAGGGAGGAATCCGTTGACAGTATCGTTTCGCTTTTATCTTCCGGGAGCAGGAACCTACAGTTTTCCTCTGCCGATGAACCGGCGGATGATACCCTGCTTCAGGTGCTGTCTTCCATCGCAGACCTTATGCGGGTCCTGTCAGACAACTCCGGCAGACTTGTTGTAATACTGGATGATATCCACTGGATAGATTCCGCTTCATGCGGAGTTATCGAGTTCCTTGCAGCCAACTGCGATACAAGGCTGCCCATTCTCTTCATTCTGATTTACAGGCCCGAACCTGCTCTGGGAATAGAAATGATCGACGGCCTGTCCGATGAGTACACGTGCACACAGGAAATCATACTCGAGGAGATAGATCCTGAGAGTTCTCGTGAGCTTATCCGGCACCTGCTTGGAGCCGGGGACTCATCCAGACCTGCCGTATCCGGGGATGTTGTCGAGTATCTGCTCGAGTCATCCGGGAGGAATGCCTTCTTCATCGAAGAGCTGGTCCTTGGTCTTATTGAAACCGGTCTGCTGGAGCTTGATAATGATCGCGGATGGATGCTCATGGCGAGCCCGGAATCGATTGTCATTCCGCGGAGCGTCAAAGGTCTGATCAGAACCAGGACAGACCATCTTCCCCCCGAACCGCGAAGACTGCTTCAGGTTGCCTCTGTCCTGGGAGAGAAGTTCGATCCCGAAGTACTCTTTCAGGTGGCTGATAATACCGGTATGGATGACAATCACGATAACTCCCTCAGAGAACTCATGGAAAGAGGTTTCCTCAATCCTGACGATGGAAATCCATTTGTTGTCGGGTTCGATCATGTGCTTGCAAGGGATGCCGTATACGAGACCATTCTCATGCGAAATCGAAGATTTCTCCACTCGCTCTGTGCAGATACACTCATTGAGCGTGAAAACCAGAATCCCGATCTTGCCCCCGTAATAGCAAGGCACAGGGCCGATGCGGGTGAGACCGGGAAGGCAATACCCTGGGGCAAACGGGCGCTGGACCTTGCAGCAGGGCACTATGACAGAGAAGCCGTGCTGTTCTGGTCAGACAGGCTTGAAGATTGGATCGGCAAAGAACTCGAATCGGAGGAAGATGCAAGGCTCCTGATCGAAGTGCTTAGGAAGCGTCAGACGATAGAGGGGCTGAGACTGGAACGGCAGGCGCAGCATGCAACATTGGATAAAATCGATGCTCTGATCACGGATTGGAATCTCTCGGACCTGCAGGCCGGATACTTTATGGCAGTAGGGAGCATGCATGGATTTGCGGACGATCTTCTGGAAGCTCTTGAGAAGTTCGAGCTGGCTCTCGAGCTGTTCAGGCAATCTGAAGATAGAAGTGGGATTGCACGCGCTACAAGTGCTATTGCCATGTGTAATAAGCGGATGGGGTATCTTGAACAGGCAGCAGAAGAGCAGGAGTATTCCATTTCACTCTTCAGGGAACTCGGGGATACACAGAATATTGCAAGAGCGCTCTTCGGACTCGCATCCACGATGCATCTTCTCGGTCGTTACGATGAAGGGCTGGAAATCCTCGAAGAAGCTCTCCAACTCGCGCGGGACGAATCCATTAAAACCGTAGAGGCAAATATACTCAGCCAGATTGGAGTGCTGCAGCAGCTGCTGAAGCAGAATGAAAAGGCTCTCCAGAGTCAGCAGGCTGCACTGATCCTTTCCCGCGAAGTGGGTTACAGGTCCGGTGAGCTCACCGCACTGAACAGCATGTGTAACGTCCTGCATAGAATGTTCCGGTACGATGAAGCCAGGAAAATCGGTCTGGAAGCTCTAGAAGCCAGCAGGGAACTCGGGGTGCGCCGGACCGAAGCAAACGTTCTCAATGGTCTGGGACTAATCGAATTGGGGGAGAAACGTTATCAGGAAGCTTACGATTACTTCGGGAAGTCATTGGAAGCACACAGGAAGATAATGAACAAGCCGGGACAGGCTGCCGTCTTCTGGAACCTGGGCCTTGCCGCCTTTGATCTGCTGCGTTTCGAGGACGGAATGGATTACTGCTCGAAGTCGATAGAACTCTATCGGGAAATAGGGAACAGGAAGAGAGTTGCAGTCAAACTCCCGATCCACTCCATGACTCTCACTGAAATGGGAAGAGTTAACGAAGCTTTAGCCTGCCTGGAAGAATACGAAAGTGATTACAGCGATCTTGATGATCCTCTTGCAAGGCTGCGGGTCAGCAGCGCCAGGGCAGATATTGCGTTCAGGATTGGAGAACTGGAGAAAGCCGAAGGCTTTTACAATAGGACTCTTGAGATTGCGCGCGAGATGAATGTTGATGAACTGGTGGCACAGTCTCTCCAGAACATAGGCATGATCAGACTCGAGCAGGGCAGACCTGAGGAAGCGAGGGAATACCTCCGGAAAGGTTTCGAAGCAATCGATGGAACTGAATACCTGGAAACTTTCATTGCCTGCGCAGAGTACTTACTTATGGCAGGCAGGAACGAAGATGCCATCCAATATGCAAAGAAAGCATATGCAAGGGCTTCCGCTGCCGGCAACATGAAAACCATGAACAGGTCAGCCGAGATCCTGAAAGAACTCTAGGGAGATTGTATGAAGATGTATAATTGCTATCAGGATAATATTATTGGCTGAAGAGGATCATGCCTGGATCATCATTCTGCAGGAAATTAAGCTAATCTGATCAATCCATTTGGTTCACCATGTAGGCTATTCCACCACCAATAATCCCCACAGATGTTAGCCCCATGCCCCCATATGATCCAAAACGCAGAGCTATCTGAAGTACCTGATCATGATCGGATTCGAAGGTATCTACAAAGTCCAGCCTGGTGGCAATTCCCACCCAGTCTTTCCAGCCGACAGAGAACTCTACTGTGTAGCCGGTGAATCCATCGGGAAACGGGCTGTCGGTCAAGATAAGGCCTGGAGAGAGATCGAGATGGAAGTCGTTGTCAATGTGGTATCTGAGTTTTCCCCTGATGCCAAGCTGGCTGTGCCAGCCATCGGAACTCCTGTAGGCACTGAAGAGGAGGGATGGCCCCAGATCATAACTGTCATTCAGAACGAACATCCAGCCAAGACTGGTTGTCATATCAAAATCACGGGTGATCATGCTATCGGGCTGGCTGACTGGCAGACCGAAATAGAAATCAGTTATGGGGTAGGACGTGCAGTTGCTGCTGCAGTCATAGCGTATACATACCTCCCCGGACACAGTTGATACTATAACCAAAAGCAAAAGACCGAACTTTACTGAATTTGTTTTCATTGTTTTCCCCTCCATAATTTGCATACTGATTCCCTTCTACGACCCTATATTGATTATATGAAGACTTCCGAATCAGTAAAAGGAACTATTTTAAGCTATATAAAAGCTGATTTCTGATCATACTGTGTATTGCTCCCAACACAATATTCCTCATATGATTAAGATGTGCTGGATATACCCGGCAGAGAGGCACTTTGGAAATTCAGACAGGGAGACGCATGCAACACAGTGAGTTTCATTTTGAGGGGATGAATGGTGTATATCTTTACGCTCAATGCTGGCTGCCGGATGTTTCCCCTCGCGCTGTGGTTGTTATTATTCATGGAGTTGGAGATCATAGCGGTCGATACATGAACATTGTTAATCATATGGTCTCTAATCAAATAGCTGTATACGGGTATGACCACCGGGGGCATGGAAACTCCCCGGGTCAGCGAGGTCATATAAACTCATGGGCGGAGTATAGAACCGACTTGCTGAATTTCATCAATCTGATCAGGGTACGGCAATCAGGATGTATCCCCTTCCTGCTGGGTCATAGCATGGGGGCTTTGATAGCCCTGGACTTTATCCTGCGGGAAAAAGAACAAATAGCGGGAGCGATTATCTCCGGAGCACCCATAGAGCCGGTGGGTGTAGCTAAACCCGGCAAAGTTGCGCTGGCTCGAATTCTATCCCGCATATATCCTGGATTCCCAATAGATCTCGGTCTGGATATTGATGCTTTATCCCGGATACCATCCGTTGTTAAATCTTATCAG
>JAUWSL010000016.1 GCA_030610085.1 Candidatus Aegiribacteria sp. | reverse complement strand
CATTCTAATACAGGTGTACCGCTGCTGAAGCTGGAGTAGCCCCTTCAGCCAGTCCATGAGGGGGTTCAAAGAACTGATACTCGGGGCTACCAGATCGATACGAACACCTGTCTCATTCGAGGCAGGTGTTCCTTTCTTTCTTGACTTCCATCAGATAAGATTCTATTGTCAATTAAGTCGATGTAGATAGTTAATGCACTTGAATATCAGGAGGTGTTCGATCTTCACTATTGCGGAACTTGGAACATGTACAACCGGTTATTCTCCATGGGTACAGTTCCAGCATGATCATGGTAGAACGGGAGTGCTTGAATGATCGGGTTTTGTGTTCTGGCTCTGACCTGCCTCGGGGTAACCCCCGGTCCCTGGTGGAGTAACCCGATTCTGGTCACGGACTCAGCAAACACGCAGAGGCGCAATCAGTACATCAATATGGATTCCCAAGGTCGATTTCACATGGTTTGGGAGGGACTTAATGACGAGAGCAGGATTGGTTATAAGATATTCCTGCTTGATGGAACAACAGTGTATCCGGAAACAATGATCTCACCGGATAATCACAGTACAATGATGTCAGAAGTAGTCATGGGCGACAGTCTGATTGTCTTCTGGAGGGATTACAGTCCTATCTACTACGCCATAAGAAGCCTTGAGGATGGCAGTGAAATAACCCCCGCCACATATCTGTTCACCACATCCACCAACTACAAATACATCAGAGCCTGCCCCGACAGTCTCGGGAGGCTTCATGTACTTTACAATATTGGGAATGATGTGTACTACGCCGTCTGGATCCCCGCGCGAGGTTCTGGTTTTATCACTGAGTACGAGTGGAAGATAGATGGTGCTGACGCTGGCGGGGTGCTTCTGGTCGACGGTAACCGTGTTCATGTTGTGGTTCAGGATCCTGTTTTTCACGATTATTCATACCTGCAGTACGATCTGGAAGGCAACACCGTAATCCCGCTCACTGATTTTACTGCTGATGATATTAATTGCAGTCGCTTTCCGGAACTGAACTTGGATTCAGACGGCAACCTCATGGTTTTAGAAGATGTAGCAGACAGCTATGTCCTATGGAAACTCGATAAGTTCACCGGTGCGACACTTGTAGATGAGAAAGTAATAGTTTCTGATTTTCCCCCCGAGATGTATATCAGCACTTCCTTCATACTTCGTCACCTGCCCGGAACGGACGAATATTACCTTTCTTGGACTGATTCAGCTTTAGACGATCAAATACTATACATGCTCATGGACAGTGACGGTAATGTGCTTGTGGACTGGAATATCGCATATGATTACAGCGATGAAGATCCAGAACAGGTAAAAGCTATTGATGGTATTGTGGATGAAACGGGCAATCTCTACATTGTTTACAGCCAGGGAGAGACTGAGCCTGTTCTTGGAGGTTATCCCACCTTCGGCTGGTTCAATCATGATTATCTAGGTATAGAGGGTGAGGTTTACACCGAACCACCGGGAGTGTCGCTCAGGGCTTCGCATAATCCCTCCTGCGGCAGTGTTCAGTTTTACCTTGAGGGTGATGATTCCATGGAACTTCGGGTATTTGACATAACCGGCAGGATTGTTGCCGATGTGTCCCTGTCCGATGGCATCGGCTTCTGGAACGGCACCGGCTCCTCCGGTGATAGACTACCTTCGGGGGTTTACACCGTTGTGGGAGATCAAGAAGTTTCCCTGCGTATTACTCTCCTCGGGGAGTAAGGATGTAACGTTGCTGAAGCTGAAGTAGCCCCTTCAGCCATTCCATGAGGGGGTTCAAAGAACTGATACTCGGGGCTACCAAATTTGAATCAGGGGTGTTCAACAGCTCGAAAATGTTGAACGCCTTTGATTCAGGTGGGATTCTATCAAGGCTTCGCTCTAGTGCAGGAATAAACGCATTACAAATTATGTCCATCCCGCTGCAGAATGACTCCATTACCAGAAGCGATTGGTTTTCGCATTAACCTCATACTATTATACATTATGTACTGTTGAATTGATTATTACCGTTAACAATATCTTAAGTCTTTCACTGTTGAAATCCTGCCACGGTATCGGAGAAAACTATGAAATTCCTTGGAATTCTTATCCCTCTGGTTGCGAATCTGACTTTGTTTGCCGACAGCACTGACCCACCTGACATCCATTCTCAGACTCTCTACGATTATGTTTATGGAGATCAGGCTTCCAGCATGGAATGCAAGGTTCGACTCGGCCTTTATGTGGATTCTCTTATGGTTGAGGTAAGCAATCTTGCAGACTCTATCGAAGTACTTGTGGGCAACGTTGAAAATATGCCGGAACGGTTCAGAGAAAGCCATGAAGTGTTCATGGAATCAGCCCGACACTCAGCTGCCTTTGCCGAGGATATACAGTGGTTCGAACTGGAAACGGGGGAAGCATACTGGGGAAGCGTCACTGGATATACATACGCTCATCTGATGGCCTCATTGCTGTGGGACAGGATCCAGTTCTACAGATATTTTCTTGAAGTGGCGGCGGATGATCTGTTCGGAGAATTTCCATACACCGATTCCAGAAGTGTTGGAGGTAGCTGAGACAGACTGTTTCAGGTACGGATTCCGAACCAACATTGAAGATTGGAAATTAGTAGCGAACTTGTAGAAAGTAACTGAGGAGGTCGTATGGTTCGGATAATGGCGTTCGCCGGAAGTTCAAGAAACGGTTCTTTCAACAGAAAATTAATTCGAATAGCCGCATCTGGAGCCGAAGATGCGGAAGCAGAAGTCAGACTGATAGAATTGGTTGATTATCCCATGCCGATCATGAACGAAGACCTTGAAGCTGAAAAGGGAATGCCGGTTAATGCCAGAGAATTCAAACAGCTGATGCTGCAGAGTGATGGACTGCTGATTTCCGCACCGGAGTACAACAGCTCGATCACTCCTCTTCTTAAGAACGCCCTCGACTGGGCATCCAGAAGCGAAGCAGCGGATGAACTACCTCTTTCAGCTTACAGAGGTAAGACCGCTGTGATCATGTCAGCTTCCCCCGGAAACCTTGGAGGCCTTCGCGGTCTTGTCACCCTCAGGATGATGCTTGGGAATCTTGGCGTAACGGTCCTTCCCGCACAAAGGTGCATCTCTGCTGCACATGAAGCCTTCAACGATGATGGATCACTTATCGATACAAGGCAGCAGAAAGCTGTAATGAAACTCGGAAGGATACTGACTGATACTATTCTCCGCATGAACAGATAGCGATTAGTCTACTCTCCAGTCTTAATAGAAGCCCAGGTTTCCTGCTCGAGCGAGAGCTGAAAGATAGTGATCTCGGAGGATGTGACAAAAGCATGAGGTGAACCGAAGTTATCCATTCCATTTGCACCCCTGGCTAGTATTACGGAATATGTACCGCCGGGAGCAAGAGCTCTGTCGTACATATCTCCGGAATTAAGCGGTATTGTGAACTGGATCTCCGTGGCTCCACCTGCTTCCGATCCGCCGTCAATGGTTAAATCATGGGTTCCGCCAAGAGTTGTATCGGCTGCGTGTGAGGTGGTCCCGACTCCGAAATCGTCCCTAATCTCCGGTATTCCAGATGCTACATAGCCAATAATAATATTGGCGTTCTGCATCATCATGGTTGGGTCGAACCCCACTGCTACCCATCCTGTAGTAGGTCCTGTCAGCTCTACCGAAAGTTCGGTACCGGATACTGTAGCCCATCTGAGGGTAAAACCCTCAACGTTGATTTCCTGCCAGGCCTGCGCAACAGCAGATCCCGCAATAAGTGTACAAAGCAGAAGCAATACAGTAACTGCTTTCATAATTCTCTTCCTTTCTCCTTTGGTTCGAACAAAAGGGTCCCTGATGAATTCAATTGAAGGAACTGCCTGCAGTAAGTACGCGTTAAGAAGAAAGTTGCCTGAAGTTCACCATTGTTTTCTATTAATACTATATGTTTTATGTATAAGACAGTTCCCTAAGATGTCTGAAGTCATGAACCGGAGGTATGAAAAATGAGAATCAGATCGGCAGGAAGTGTACCAGTATTTCTTGCAGTATTATCACTTATACTGGGTTGCGGCTCCGAGGCATCCGGTGATGATCCGGATCAGACTCCGGCAATCGAAACCGATTCAACTGGAGAGATCGTCGTTGAAGATGTGATTCTGCAATGGAGCGCTGAAGTTCCCGGGATTCAGATAACAGTCTCTGCACCGACAACAGGATGGATAGCTGTTGGATTCGAACCCTCTGCCGCAATGATGGATGCGGATATCATCATGGGATACGTGTCCGATGGTGAAGTTTACATAAGAGATGACTGGGGTGATGGTTATACTTCTCACAAATCAGATGAGGAGCTGGGAGGTACGGATGATATCACTGTTGTATCAGGTTCGGAAGAGAGTGGTATTACAGTAATCTCTTTCAACAGGCTGCTTTCAGCCGATGACACTTACGACAGAGAGCTTGTGATCGGGAATACGTATACTATTCTGCTCGCCTATGGCCCTGATGATGCTGATAACTTCCAGGGTTACCATGCCTGGGAAGAAACAGTGGAAATAGAGCTCTGATTTAATCTTGAAAGGACGATAAAAATGGGAAAAACTATCGGTATCAGATACCTTATGCTGATTATGGCATCATTATCGATCACCCTGTTTCTAGCCTGCGGAGATGAAGCAACCGGTCCGGAAGCTGGTTCGGGTGACTGGCAGTGGTACGAAGTCGGTGACTTCAGATTCGACTGGCTTGTTGAGGATTCTCTCTCTTCACTTCGGATTATCATGAAAGCCCCCACAACCGGATGGGTTGCGGTAGGCTTTGACCCGACATCTTTCATGAATGAAGCGAACCTTCTTATCGGATACGTTTCTGGAGGAACAGCACACATAAGGGATGATTACGGGACCGGTCTGATTACTCACGATGCCGATACGAACCTTGGTGGTACGAATAACGTTACGATGATAACAGGTTCGGAATCCTCAGGTGAAACAACGATCGAATTCCGCATACCACTTGATTCCGGTGATCAGTACGACAAGGTCATAACCGAAGGAACCACCTATTTGATAATATTCGCATACGGAGCGAACGGATCGGACGATTATACTTCTCAGCACACCTGGGCCGAGTCCGTTTCGCTTGAGATCTGAACCGGGAGGTAATCATGAAATATGTCATTTTGCCCTTGCTGCTGATGCTATGTACGAGTGGATTCGGATACGATGGAGCGTTCTTCAACCTTTATGCACCTGAAAGTGGTATTTCAGAAGGTGATTTTGAATTTTCGATGAACCACCGTTTTTTTGGTGCAGCCTTCAAGGATGGCCCTTTTGATACTTTCTTCGGACTTGATTCGGGTGCGAACGTAAGATTCGCTTTGCACTATTTCCCCATAGAAAACCTGAGCTTTGGATTATCACACTCCAGACTTGGCAGCACAAATTCGATATACGCTGGCTGGAGTGAAAGTTTACTCTCTCCAGGAATCGAGTTCGGATTGGTTGCCGGATACGAAAGTGTTAAAATGACTTCCAATTCCGACAGAGAAGGTGGCATAATTGCGACCGCAGCTGTTTCAGCCTGGCTGCTGAACAACAGGATAAGGCCAGTGTTCAATTACTCTTACGATGGATACAGAGAGGACAGTGGAGCTTCTGTAGGTCTGGAGGTCAATGTCAGAGACAGGATGAGTCTAATCGGTGAATACTTCCTTTCAACCGATTCCGATGAGCTCAATAACTGCTATACCTTCGGCTGCCGATACAGTACCTGGGGTCATCAGTTCATGCTTGGTGTGACAAACAGCTTCGGAGTAAGTGCGTACGAGCAGCTCGCAGGTTCCAGTACGAGCGACCTCTCAATTGCATTATCCATACGCAGACTGATCTGACGGGAATACGTGTTTATCCCGGAAACGCTCTGCCTGAAAATCGCAAAGATCTGGAGATGCCTGGTCTATTGCCTTGCTGTACTGTCACCGCTGATAACAAGGCTCCTGATGGGTTACTATTCCGGAAGAGATCCGCTGAGGGAGATCGGTCTCAGTTTCGGGATGGTCGGTTTTGCAATTATCATGCTCCAGCCTCTACTTTCAGCACGTTTCAGATGGATCGAGCGCCCTTTCGGCCTGGACAGACTGCTGAGTTTTCATCGCAGAACTGGGTTGGTCGCAGCAGTTTTTCTGATACTGCATCCGGTCATCCTGGCAATTTCAATTGGTAGTTCGAGGCTGCTGCTCAGTTTAAATCTTCCATGGCCGCTTACTGTAGCAAAAGTAACGCTTCTTCTCGCACTGCTTTTCTCTCTGGCCGCTCTATTCCGACGTGCGTTCAAGCTTCCGTTTCAGATCTGGCTTCGGGCACACAGTGCTCTGACACTTCTGATACTCACAGGAGTATTCGTTCACAGCTACCAGATTACCATCAGATTCCAGGCTATTCCAATACGAATACTGTGGGCTGCTCTTCTTGTTACGGGAGTCAGCTCATACCTTTACCTTAACCTCTTTCAGCGCCTTGGTGGCAGATTGAATCCTCTCACAGTCTCCAGGGTTTCCAGGGAAACCGATAACGTTTGGAACCTGAACCTGGTACCGCAGGAAGGTAGGAGTATCTTCCGCTACAAACCGGGTCAGTTCATCTTTGTTACACTGCTGAGAGGACATGGGCTCCCAAGGGAGGAACATCCCTTCACCATATCATCAAGTCCGGTAGACAGGTCCTGCCTGAGCATAACAGCGAAGGAATCCGGTGATTTTACCTCCACTCTGGGAAGCACTAAACCTGGAGATCGGGCTGCTGTTATGGGGCCCTTCGGCCGTTTTTCATATACTCTTCTCCCATCCTGTGATAAATACGTATTCATCGCTGGCGGGATAGGTATTACTCCTTTCATGAGCATGCTCCGCGATATGTACCTTCTCGAGATAAAAAAGGATATCCTGCTGATCTATGGCAATCGCACTGAGAACGACATAGTCTTTTCAGCAGAACTTCGGGAGATAAGCGAAAGCGGTTCGTCTCCGGATTTGAGGATCATACATTTGCTGAGCAGGCCTGAACCCTCCTGGACGGGTGAGAAGGGCCACTTGGACATTGACAGGCTCAGGAGGTACGTTGGCGATGTTTCCGGTAAGTCTTTCTACGTGTGCGGACCACCGTCTATGATGAATTCAGCCGAAAGTATCCTCAGGCAGATGGGTGTTCGGGGTTCCGATATTCATATTGAGAAGTTCTCGCTGTAAAGCCGGCATGTGCCTCGCTTCCGAAAATTCTAAAGAGAAACCGTGTCCGATCAGTCACTGTTTCAGCACCAGGATTCTTGAGTAATCCGAGCGATCTTCAGATCTTTGATCTCTACGGAAGACTGGTCATCGGGATAGAACCAGTTTATGACAATGGAGAAGCAGTCTATCAATGGAAGGGAGATCAGAAACAGGATCTGAACTACCTGATGGAATCTATTCAGCGAAATTGTCTTCTTATGATTCCACTGCGGGTGTAATGCTGCTGAAACTGGAGTAGCCCCTTCAGCCAGTCCGTGAAGGGGTTCAAAGAACTGATACTCGGGGCTACTAGAATTTCGCCGCAGGTATAACAACCTGCGGCGAAATTCTTTGGGTTTAATAATAACCTCACATCTGAAAAAAATTATACTACGGAAGAACTTGATTGGATTATTCTTGAAACACATTTTATTGACTGATGATAGAAAGTAAGTTTTCTGCTTGATGGTCGCGCGGCTTGATAATTCAGGCGGGAATCTGGCTGCTGCTTACGGCCGGGATTCAGGTTCTGGAACTGTCTTCTCTACATTGGAAAAAGCAACGCGTCTGTTTAGATTAGGAATCAGCCTGTACGTTGCCGGGGTACTTCCAGGAAGGAGTCAAGAAAGATGCCAAAGACTGCTGTTTCAGTAAGTAGATGGCGTTATCTGCTGTTGATTCCTGTGATACTGTTCTTTGCTTTATCATGGCAGAAGAGTTTTACCGGGGATGAGGGACTGACCGTGTATCTGGCTTCCGGAAACTACAGCCATCTGCTGGCCAATGTAGGTGCCGATTTCCATGTCCCGGGTTACTATACCGGTTTATGGCTTGTATTACACATCTTTGGAAGCTCAATGCTGGTTCTTCGTCTCTTCTCCCTCATGCTGATTCTTGCAATGATAGTACTGGCAATCAGGCATCTTTCGTTTCCGGCAGCACTGTTTCTGGCACTCAGTCCATTCACCCTGCACCTTGCCGTTGAAATACGCATGTACGCCATGCTTGCGCTGTTTGGTCTGCTGCTTATTCTTGCTTACAGAAGGTACGATAAACTTCGGAGTCGAAGTTCACTTGTCATTCTGATCCTTACCCTATCCGCATGTACCTGGGTTCATTATTTCGGATGGATCGGAACGGCCGCAGTCGTTTCTATGTTTCTTCTCAAACAAAAATGGAAGATCACCCTTATTGTTCTGCTTTCCATTATCGTTCTTTTTCTTCCATGGACCGGCAACATTATTTCCAAGGCAACTACCCCTGATACTGAAAGTACACAGGTCTCTGAAAACCTTCCCATACAATCATCACCGCTTCAGAGACTGAAGGGAATGCCGCTTTCGATCGGTGGAACGGTTCTTCGATTCACCGGAGGGACAACAGCTTTCAATTTTGATCAATGGGGGGTCCGGTCAATGGCTCCTGCAAGTATAGCTGGTTTGATCGCTGGACTTTCAATTCTGCTGCTTCTGCTAAGAGGCTTCTCCAGAACAGACGGAATATGCAGAAGCATTCTTCTCTGGTCATTCATTGTTCTCAGTTTCATAAGACCAACCGCCAGACACTTCGCAATTGCTTTTCCCGCATACATGATTGCCGCTTCAGCCGGTCTTTCATCTATCCGGAAGAAACAGGAGATAGTTTTACTCCTTATCGGCATACTTATGCTGATTCTGTGTATTCCCTTCGCTCTCCGATCAACCATACCGCAGAGATGTACTTTCGATAGAGATTACCTTCAGGCAGCTCAGCTTGCCATTGAAGAATCCCGGATGGATTCCCTGCCGGTGATGATCTTTCTGGACAGCTACAGTGTGCTGGGAGTGAAAATGCATATGAATGAGCAGGGCTTCAGTGAGGACATGATCTGGCACCCTCACATTACACCTTTTCAGGAGGGACGCTGTTTCTATGGAGATGTCTGGCAGAGTGTCAGTTATCTCCAGCATAATACCGATTCTCTTGTGTCCCATTGGATCGGACTGTCACACAATGGAAGAGGTTTTGTACTTATCGCAAACCGGCCTGGTACTGTTCCCGGTAGAATATTCGGCGCCGGAGAGAATCGTTTCATAGGACTCGGCAGTGATGTTATGGCTGACATCGACTTGATGCAGGTTCTGGAGCGTAAGACATCGGTAAGAGAAATCGACCTTCCGGGAGATCGTGGTCCTCTGAGCCTTTTTGTCTGCACAGAACAATGATACCGCATCCCGTTAAAAGAGAGGTAACCAGTTGAAAATCACAGTTCTTGGTGCCGGACTGGCCGGTCTGAGTGCAGCTGAAGAGTTAGCCCGTCGAGGACACAAGGTTGTTGTTCTGGAAAAAGAATCTTCACACGGAGGTTTGGCATCAACCATCAAGAGGAATGGCTTTTATTACGATCAGGGCCCTCACAGATTTCACACATCAAACAATCTGATACTGGATTTTGTAAAGGGATTACCAGGGATTGATCTTCTTGAACTGAACAGGGTAAGCAGGATCAGACTGCTGGACAGGTACTTCAAGTATCCCCTTGCATTCAGCAATGTACTGTCAACAATGCCCCTTCAATGGGGACTCGGCATAATGCTGAGTTTTCTCAAAGAAAAAATACGAGGGCTTTTCATTCCTCGAGAACAGGAGAGTTTCGAAGGATGGGTTCTCAGCCGCTTCGGTCGGGGACTCTACGATCTTTATCTGGCGCCTTACAACAAAAAACTCTGGGGTATTAAGCCTTCACAACTCAGTGCTGACTGGGCCAGCCAGCGCATCAGTGTACCAAGTCTGGCCGGTATGATCAAGGAGACGATAATTCCATCAAAGGAAACTGCCAGAAGTCTTGTTAGCACATTTCATTATCCCAGGGGCGGTATCGGTGAGATCTGCAGCGGGCTGGCATCTGGAATAACTGAAATGGGTGGTTCCATTCTTTACTCTACTGAACCCGCTGGTTTGGAGAAAACTCTGAAAGGGTGGCGCATCGATCTTCCTGAAGGTCACATCATGTGTGACAAAGTAATAAATACCATACCTGTCAATTGTTACACTGAGCTTCTGGGAAGTATTCTTCCAGAGAAAGTTCACCGGGCAGCGTCTGATCTCAATTTCAGAGCTCTGGTATTTCTTGCGGTTCTTCTCAAAAGCGATATTGAACCATCGGATCACTGGATATATACGTCCGAAGACCGTTACCTGTTCAACAGACTTTCGATTTCAAGGAATTTTGATCCTGATGTGCCATCACAGATTGTTTTTGAATGCAGTTGCCAGGAAGGTGATCCGGTGTGGAATATGTCAAAGGAAGAGCTTCTGAGAACCATCATTCCAGGAGCTGAACACCTGGATCTCTTCTCCGCTGACAAAGTACTCGGCGCTGATACCAGTCGCCAGGCACATGCCTACCCCATTTATGATCTTACCTATGCGAAAAAAACCTCACTGGTTCTTGATGCACTGGAAAAGATTGAGGACAGCGTAACATGCGGCCGACAGGGATTATTCCGGTACAATAACATGGATCATTCGATTGAGATGGGTAAATACGCTGCTCTTGAGGTTCTGGGCGAAGCTTCTGTAAAAAGCCACTTCAACTGGGATGAGAATACCTGGGTTGATGGTTAGACTCAGATCAGATATTAATCCACTCTTCTTCTCTTTGTAAGTAGCACTAGATCTTTTAACTCATTGATGTTGCGGCATTTCATCCAGTTCGAATCGAAATCGGGGGAACTGGTGATTTCCGCAATTGCCATCAGTGCGCGAAGATGAAAAGTTCTTTCATCCTTTGAACCTGCCAGGACGAAGATCATCCTGACCGGTGAGTTCTCTCCTCCGAAATCAACACCTTCTCTGCATCTGGCCAGAAGAACGGAAAATCTACCCGTGCCAGGTACGATGATATGTGGTATTGCAAGACCCTTTCTCAGAGCAGTTGAAGATTCTTCCTCCCTTTCGATCAGAAGTCTCTTGATCTCATTTCTTTCCAGTGAGAGGGAATCCTTCATGTTTTCAGATGCTATCTTGAAGAAATCTGTCATATCGATTGATTTATCGATATCCAGTATTACAGCTTTGAGAACAAGGTCGTCGAATCTGTCTTCGGTTATGTGGTCCCTATCCCTCAGAACCTGTGCCAGTTCCCTTACCAGGCCGTCTTTAACCAGTTCCCTTGGAAATATTCTCGCGGCAAGATTCAGCAGTGCATATTCCCTCTTTACCCTTTTTCTGGAGTAAATGAAGTACCAGATGGTACCTCCGACAATGACCAGCAGGCTGGCTATAAGCGCAGACAGGCCGAGTTTTGCAAGAAGAACCAGCATACCTGCAATTCCAAGAAGCTGAATCCAGGGGTAACCCGGGCTTCTGAACTCGGGTTTGTAGGTATGTATACGACTTTCACGCATTACGATCAGAGAGATGTTAACGAACATGAACAGAATGAGCATCATCGTTGATGCAAGCTTCACAAGGTGAGTGAAATCAAGCAGGAGAAGAAGGATTATTATCACACCTGTCAGAAGCAGGGAAACCCATGGAACACCCTTCTTCCTTGATATTCTGGACAGGCCTGCCGGAAGCAGATCATCCCTGCTCATTGCAAAGGGGAACCTCGCCGAAGCCATGATTCCCGCATTGGCAGTTGAAAGAAATGCCAGTACGGCTGCGATGCTCATAACCGTCAGACCTGTTTTTCCTGCAATCACACGGGCTGCCTCGGAAATGGGCATGCCGGTTGAAGAAAGAAGGGATGGATCGAGAACACCCACGCAGATAAGTACCGATACGAAGTACAGGATCGTTACCACGGTCAGAGCCAGAAACATGCTGGCTGGAAGATCACGCCCCGGTCTTTTTACCTCCTCCGACACACTCGTTACCTTCGTCAGACCCCCGAAGGCTACAAATACAAGGGCAGCCCCTGCCAGGATTCCGTTTAAACCATTTGGCGCTATCGGTCTGAAGCGTTCGGGGGAAAAGTGAGTTAAACCGAATCCAGCGAACAGAGTAAGAGATATAATCAGTCCCGTAACCAGTACTATTTGAGTTTTCCCAGCATGCCCGGCACCTCTGAGATTAACAGCTGTAAAGACTGCGCAGGCAATCATTGCGAAAAGTCTGCCGTTGATCTCTGGAGACAGAAACTCCATGAATATTCCAAGCCCTACATACGCGAAGGCGGTTTTAACCGATAGAGAAAACCATGCCGCCAGCCCGGACAGGGTTCCGGCCAGAGGTCCTAATGATCTGTCAATGAAGTAGTAGGTTCCACCGGCCATTGGCATTGCAGTTGCAAGCTCCGCCTTGCTGAACATGGTTGGAATAGTGAGAATTCCTGCCAGGAGATATGAAAATATCACACCGGGACCCGCCACAGAATAAGCCAGTGCAGGTAGAACAAAAAGCCCGGAGCTTATCATCGCGCCTGCAGCGATCGAGAAAAGAGATGGAATGCCTAGATCCCGCGAAAGCCTGCCGTTCTTCTCTCTGTATTGATGCATTCTCTTCCCCCTGATTGCATTATCATCTTTTGCATGCATCAAGTCCACCTCATTCCCGTGGTTCATATATATTACCGTATGTAAAGGGGGAATACGTGAGTATACACCGGTCTATAGAGAATACTTTCATTGAAACGGTCAAATTCAGAAGCCTGCTCCCTGAGGGTTCAGATGTACTGGCAGCCGTTTCAGGAGGGAGTGATTCTATTGCATTGCTGCAGCTTCTTCAAAGATTTACCAATCATATGAACTGGCAACTTGCTGTCCTCCATATTGATCACTGTGCCAGACCACGAAGTGGTGAAGATGCTCTTTTTGTGAAGAATCTCGCGGAAGAAGCAGGTCTGCCATTCAAAATTGAAAAGATCTCTCCACCTGGATCCGGATCTTCCGAAGGGCACTTCAGTGCCGAAAGGGACAGAATTTACAGGGAGTACTCTTCGGAGAGAAATTTTGTTGCTACGGGACATACTGCATCTGACAGAGCAGAAACACTTATTATGAGACTGCTTGAAGGATCCGGACTCAGAGGACTGGGGGGAATGGATTACTTCGGCAAGGGATCCGTTCGCAGGCCGTTGCTGGATTTCACCCGGCTTGAGCTGCGGGAATACCTTGAAGCAATCGGACAGAATTGGATTGAAGATCCAACGAATCAGGAGGATTTGTTTCTCAGGAACAGGATCCGTCACAGGGTTATTCCTGTGCTAGAATCCATATCACCTGGAAGCACACATGCTATAGCCAGGTCTTCGGCGAATCTAACCCAATGGAGAGATATTACTGATGGTATTATCGATGATTCTCTCGAAGAACTTCTTGATGGAGATACATTCCGTAGGGAGGAATATCTGGCTCTGCCGAGAGCTGTAAGGTTGGGATTTCTATGGGCTGTGAGCGGTCGGCCAAGGGGCGGAAAACGGGAAATAGAAAAAACTGACAGATGGATCCTGGAGGAAAAAGACGGAATTCATATTATGCCTGGGGGTATAAGGATCACTGCCGAAGGGAGCAGGATCCATGCCCGAAAATCCATGCAAAGAGCGGGAAAGGTAGAAAAGTGAACAGTAACAACTGGGACGTGCTGATCTCTTCGGCTCGCATACAGGAAGGTATTAGAAAGCTTGGATTAGAACTTACAGAAATCTACTCCGGCAAAAAGATAGTTGTTATCCCGCTTCTCAGAGGTGGTTTTATGTTTGCAGCCGATCTTGTCCGGAACATGAATATTGATCTGCAGATCGAGTTCCTCGGTGCGGCAAGCTACGGGGAGCAGACAAAGTCATCGGGAGAGGTCCGTCTGACTCTTGATACGACACTTCCTCTGTCAGGCCGGGATGTCCTGCTGGTGGAGGATATTGTAGACACAGGACTGACACTGACGTATATTCAGAAGCTGATTAAATCAAGAAATCCAGCCTCCCTTCGTACGGTTGTTATGCTTGATAAAAAAGCCAGACGGCAGGTTGATGTAGATATATACAGATGTGTATTCGACATTCCTGACAGATTCGTATTCGGGTACGGGCTGGACAACTCCGGGGGGTTTGGTCGCAATCTTCCCGATATCGTAGCAATTAAGGATTGAAAAACCGGGAGTTTCATGAACAAGGATGATAAACGACAACCAGGCAAAATACCGCTGCAGCCATTAACTTCAGGATGCTCTGTTAAAACACTTACAATGTGGCTGCTGATGGCTCTGATAGCGTTCACAGTTTTTCGAGTTTTCGATACAGGTGCTGACAGCATCGAAATACCGTATTCCGGTTCTACCGGCCTGATGGATTACATCAACAGGGGCAGAGTGGAGTCGGTTATCATAGAAACTGGCGGGTCAATCAGAGGAGAATTCTCTGTCCCGGTTGTTAAGGATGATATTGAATACAGCAGATTCACAAGTTTCATCCCATTTGAGAATACCGGTGTGCTGGATTCACTGGCAGCTCATGATGTGCTTGTAACAGCCAAGCCGCCAAATGAACTACTCGCACAGATATTGTCCTTCATACCTTTCCTGTTGCTTATCGGATTCTTTATCTATTTCATGAGAAGGGCTGGAGGCGGCGGCAAGGCATTTTCATTCGGCAAAAGCAGAGCCAGGCTCTTTACCAGCGACAAACCCCAGGTCACCTTTGAGGATGTTGCGGGAGCAGACGAGGCAAAAGCCGAACTGCTTGAAGTGATAGAATTCCTCAGTAAACCTGACAAGTTCCGTCGTCTGGGTGGAAAGGTTCCCAAAGGTGTGCTGCTTGTTGGGAGGCCCGGGACAGGTAAAACTCTCCTGGCAAAAGCAGTTGCGGGGGAAGCAAAGGTTCCATTCTATTCAATGAGCGGCTCAGATTTCGTAGAAATGTTCGTAGGAGTAGGTGCCAGCAGAGTCAGAGATCTTTTTGTACAGGGAAAATCCAAGGCACCTTGCATTATTTTCATCGATGAGATCGATGCGGTCGGGAGACACAGAGGAGCAGGACTTGGTGGGGGGCACGATGAAAGGGAACAGACCCTGAATGCTCTTCTTGTAGAAATGGACGGCTTCGAAGAGAATGCCGGTGTGATCGTTATGGCGGCGACAAACCGCCCCGATGTTCTTGACCCGGCACTTCTCAGACCGGGCAGATTTGACCGGCGGATTGTCGTGAGCATGCCCGATGTAAAGGGCCGTGAAGCCATACTGAAAGTACATACACGCCGAATGCCGGTTGATGAGAAGGTTAAACTTGAAAAAGTTGCAAGAAGCACTCCCGGCTTCAGCGGTGCTGATCTTGAAAGTCTGGCCAATGAGGCGGCTCTCAGGGCTGCAAGACGTGGTGCAAAGAAAGTTGAACATCAGGATTTCGACTATGCGGTTGACCGCATCGTACTCGGGCTGGAACGCAAGAGTATCGTTATCAGTCCCGATCAGAAGAAATGTACCGCTTATCATGAGAGCGGTCATGCTGTTGTGGGCATCTTTATACCCGAATCAGACCCCATTCATAAAATCACAATTGTTCCAAGGGGAATGGCTATGGGTGTGACCAGTTTTCTTCCATCTGATGACCGATATACCTATACGAAAAAGAAGCTTGTCAGTATGCTTGCTACGCTGATGGGGGGCAGAGCTTCTGAAATTCTCTTCCTTGATACCCTCAGCACCGGTGCAGGGAATGATCTGGAAAAAGCCACTGAACTTTCGAGGAAAATGGTCTGTGAATGGGGAATGAGCGAGGCACTCGGCCCTGTCTCACACGCCCAATCCGGAGACATGATCTTTCTCGGAAGGGAATTTAACAAGACCAGGGAGTACAGTGAACATACGGCCAGGGTGATAGATTCAGAGGTCAAAAGGATCATAGAGGAAGCGTACAGTGTTGCTATTGATATACTGAATGATAACCGGGACATCGTTGAAAGAATTGCTGATCAGCTTCTGGAAAAGGAAACAATTTCAAGCGGCGAGATTAATGACATATTCCGGGAACTGCGTCCTGATATGGGTCCCATACCCTCCATTCAGACTATTGCAGAGATCAGAGAAACAATCGATTCTTCTCATGATGATCCTGAAAAAGAAGAGGAAGTTCGTGAAAATGATGGATCTGAAGAAAATAGAGCAGGGAGTGAGGCTGATGCTGGAGGGAGTGGGGGAGAATCCTGACAGAGAAGGCCTGAAGGAGACACCCTGCCGCGTATCCAGATCAATGGCTGAGTTGTGCCGGGGTCTGAATCCATCGGAGATGAAGCCTGTGAAGACCATGTCCTGCAAGGGTCAGAACGAAATGATCATCGTGAAGGACATCAGTTTTTCCTCCCTGTGCGAGCATCATCTTCTTCCGTATATAGGCAGATGTGATGTTGTCTATCTCCCTGCGAACGATCGCATCGCAGGTCTCGGGTCCATTGTTGAGATGGTTGAAACGATGGCGGCCAGACCGACAATTCAGGAGAGGCTTACAACCGAAATAGCTGATAAACTGATGGCCGAATTGTCCGCTAAAGGTGTCATGGTCGTAATGGAAGCCGAGCACATGTGTCTTGCTATGCGCGGTGTTAAGAAGCGCGATTCCAGAATAGTTACATCAGCCATGCGTGGTTATCTGAAGAAGCTTGAAACAAGGACCGAAGCACTTTCCCTAATCGTAAGAGCGATTAGAGTACCCTGATGAGAATCAGGAAACTCCATATTTCAAGTGATGATCAATGGCGCAGAGAACTTTCCCTGATCGGTGCGGATCCAGTCACATGGGACAGACTCTCAATGAAATGCAGAGTATCCGTTTTCTCCACCGGGTTACTGTCAGTGACTGCGGCGAATATTCTTAAGCAATGCATGCTTTCCGGAGGAGCGGACGCCATAGTATCCAGAAAAACGGTTTCCTGCGGAATAAGCGAGACCAGGGCTCTGATCGTGGGGACGGAAAAACAGATAATACGGGGATGCGAATCGCTTATTGGACAGCCATTTGGGCTCCAGGAGCTTGCATCTGAACTCAGAACTTCGCTGAAAGATTCTCCGCACCTGCCGGAAAAGATTCTGACCTCTGGCAAAGTGCTTGATTTCAGCAGACGGCCTCTGGTAATGGGTATTTTGAATGTAACCTCCGATTCTTTCAGTGATGGAGGGGAATTTCTTGATACCGAGGCGGCGGTTGATCACGCAAGATCAATGACGAGTCAGGGAGCGGATATAATAGATATCGGAGCTGAATCCACCAGGCCCGGCTCACTTCCCGTACCTCCTGCCCTTCAGCTTGAGCGACTGCTTCCCGTTGTGAAAAGGCTATCAATTGACTGCAGGGCCGTTATCTCCGTTGATACATCCAGCGCAGAGGTTGCCGATGCCGTTCTTTCTGTTGGAGCCGAGATGATAAACGATGTAACTGCCCTGTCCGACCCGGCAATGCCGAGAGTATTGACGAGTGCAGATGTCCCGGTAGTTCTGATGCATATGCAGGGAAAACCTGAGACTATGCAGGATAATCCCGAGTACACTGATGTTGTGGAAGAAGTATATACATTTTTTCACAAGAGAATCGCATCAGCGGTCGAATCAGGGATCTCAAGAGAACGTATTATCGTTGATCCAGGCATAGGCTTCGGTAAAAAGCTGGAGGATAACATACAGCTCATATCCAGGCTTGCAGAATTCAAATGGCTGGGCTGCAGAGTTCTTCTTGGACACTCAAGAAAGAGTTTTATCGGTACGCTGACCGGAATCAAGAAACCCTCTGCACTTGAAGCTGGTACGCACGCGGTTACTGCACTATCTTCCGACTGTGCGGATATCTTAAGGGTCCATGACGTTAAGGGAACGTTGCAGGTTCTCAAAGTCTCAAGGGAGTTTGGACAGAGAATATGATGATACAGCCACTCGGGCACTCCATCATCAGCGGCTTCTGGCTTGCGCAGCTTTTGAACATCGTGATTATCGCCATCATTGTAAGAATGCTGCTGAAGTACCTCTGGAGAACTCCTGCGATGCCTTTGATCCTGATGTTCACGATCATCATCATTTTCGCGAACATTCTCGGGGGATTGGGATTCTTCACATTCAGCTACCTGCTGCAGCACCTGACACCGATTCTGTTTATAGCCGTGGTTGTCATATTTCACGAAGAGATCAAAGATTTGCTGGGCACAATGGGTCGCAATCTCAGAAGATTCACTGGCCATGCGGATATTATTGAGCAGAGTGAGATCGAATCACTTGTTGAATCCTGTGTTCTCTTGAGAAAGCATCGGCTTGGTGGGCTTTTTGTAATGGAGAGAGATGAATCTCTTGAAAGAATCTACCGTGATCCCGTTGTGCTGGACAAGCTTAAGATCAACCCTCCTGTCGTAGCCTCGCTCCTTCAACCCCCGGGAATACTACATGACGGTGCGATCATCATTAATAACGGGCGTATCGTTGGTGCCAGGGCGATCCTTCCTCTTTCGCGTAAGACTTTCTTTGGAAGGTCCAGGGTGAACAAACCCAGATCTGCCCTTGGAACCCGTCACAGAGCGGCTATTGGAGTGACCGAAGTTTCCGATGCTATCGCCGTTGTTGTAAGTGAGGAAACGGGAAATTTCAGCATTGCCCATGATGGAATCCTCGAAGAGGCGATTGTACTTGAGGAATTCGGTAATAGACTTGTAGAGCTTACTTCGGAAAGAGATACGAAATAATCGTGCTGGACAAGCTTAAACAGGAACTTGTAGATACCGCTAATCAAATCATCAGTGAATCTGCACAGAAGATGCCAGGAGCTTTTCAGAATGCCCTGCATTCATGTATTGAGCATAATTACAACCTTGAATTGAGTCTTCTTGCCTGTGCATCATCCAGGTGGTGCGGCTCTACTGAGGACTCAGGTATGCCTGCCGCGATTGCAGCTCTCATGCTGCGTGCCGGTATCACCGTTCATCTTGAAGTCAGTGATTTTGCCGGAGTTTTTGAGAGACTGCCGCAATTACTGGACGAGAAGGATGACACTCTGGCAATACTGGCCGGTGACGGGCTTATTGCGCTGGCTATCGAGTATCTTGCAGGTAACTGCGGTATGCACTCCGCGAGACTTGTTTCGGAAGCTGTCAAAGCTGTAGGAGCAGGTGGGATGCTCTCGGGATTATCCCTTGAGGTCGATAGGGCAGATGGAATAGAAACGGAAGTCCCGGATGGTCGATCTCTATTGGAGCTGTACAGCGGTCAGTTGGCCAGATTCGCTTCTCATGGCGGAGCGCTTCTCGCAGGGGCATCGGATATGATGCTTGATGATGCGGCGCAGATAGGTGTACTGACCGGACGGGCAAAGTTCCTTGTCAGAAAGGCTGAATCAAGTAAGAACAGGGATGAAGTAAGGGATCTTGGTTTTCAGGCAAGGACGTTGATCGAACTTGCAGAAACAATTGCAGGTCATAAACCAAACGCAGCATTATTCAACTCGATAATGTACTTATCAGATTTCATCTAGGGGACGTACCACACTTCTTCAACTTACTGGACCGGATATCAGCATTTAATATGTTATATCTACTAAATTAATACATTTATACTGATATATTTCAATAACATATTTCCACACTTGAAACATCTTATAAATATGAGTACACTGTTAGTATTATGGCTAGATCAAGCAGGTTGGACTGGAAAAGTGCGGTGCACCATGTAATGGCAAGAGGCATCGAGAAAAGTACTATCTTCAGAGACGATAACGACAGAGTTCAGTTCGTATCCCGGATTGATAAATGCATCTCTGAAACGGGAGTATCGATATATGCATGGGCACTGATGCCTAATCATATACACATGCTTTTACGAACGGGGAATCAACCGCTTTCAAAATTCATGCAGAAACTGCTTACTGGCCATGCTAACTATTTTAATAAGAAGTACAATCGAGTCGGGCACCTCTTCCAGAATCGTTACAAATCCATTCTTGTCCAGACCGATATTTATCTTCTCAAACTCGTACGCTACATTCATAAAAATCCGTTGCATGCAGGAATAGTGAATGACTATGGCATGCTTCTAAGGTATCCCTGGACAGGTCATCCAGGATTAGCATTTCACAATTATTATCCATGGCAGGAAACCGCTCAGGTGCTGAATACGTTTTCTGGTAACAAAACGGACAAGATCAAACAATACGTACAATTCATCCAAGAATCTGAAGAAATATTGTGCCAGGACGGAAGATTCGATAATGGATCATTTCTTCTTGGTGCTAATGGGTTGCTCAGTCTTGATGAATCAAAAGAAAGCGAAATCGGTGGATATTCTCAGTATAGAATTCTTGGCGATATTGAATATGCTCGGAAAATCTACGATCAGATTAATCGCATGAGGAAAGGTCAGCTTAGAGATCGCAAAATTGAACATGATTCAGTAATCAGGATTCTTGAATATGTTTCTGAGAAATGGAGAATTCCCATAACTGCACTTACTTCAAAGGGGCGTACAAGATCGGTATCCAGAGCAAGAGAATTCGCCTGCTATACACTTGTAAATGTTTTAGGTATGAGTCTCGTGGATTCAGGAAAAATACTTAATCTCAGCTGTCAGGGAGTTCATGCAGCTACGGAAAGATTTCTACCAGATTATGATTTTGATACAGAAATCAGGAAAATTCTAACCTAACCAAAGCTGAACATCAAATATCTCACTGAAACCATTTTAATATAATGTATGGTTATAAATGCACCCACAAGTTGAAGAAGTGTGGTACGTCCCCTTAAAGGAGGTTGTAGGGGTCGACGTCGATTTCAAGACGAACACCTTTGTAGGGGATGTTGTCGAACTGGTTTCTCATCTTTCGCGCAATTCGCGCGAGTGTTTTCCTTGATGGTGATTTTGCAATAGCGCTCCATCTCCATCTTCTGTTGATTCGGGGGAATGCTGCCTCGAGAGCATCCGATATGCAATTTTCGCTTTCGGAGACACCTCTTACACAGGCAATTGCTGATTTCTGAACCCGGTTTCTATCGAGTCCACTCCATACGAATCTTACAAGATAACCATAAGGAGGATAACCGAATATCTTTCTTACTCTGCTTTCCTTTTTCCAGAAATCTGCATAATCATGGTGCGCGGCTGCCTTGATCACTGGATTACGCGGATCGTGGGTCTGAATAATAACTTCCCCTGGAATTTTTCCCCTGCCCGCTCTGCCGGCAACCTGGAGGATCAATTGAAAGGTTCTTTCAGCCGCTCTGAAATCGGGGAAGGCAAGACCCATATCGGCAGAGATGATCCCAACAAGCGTAACACCTGGGAAATCATGTCCCTTGGCAACCATCTGCGTACCAAGAAGCACATCCCCGTCGCCCCGTGCGAACCTGCCAAGTATATCCCAGTGTGCATCCTTACCTCTGGTTGTATCGGCATCCATCCTGATTACACTGGTTTCAGGCAGCAGCTTACTCAGGTACTTCTCAACCTTCTGTATGCCAGGACCCATATGAGCGAACTCATCGAATCCGCATTCAGGGCATCTGATCATTGCAGCATTCCAGTGATTACAGTAATGGCACCTTAGAACCTGCCCCTTCCTGTGGTAAGTTAAAGTTACTCCGCAATTGGGGCATTTCTCAAGGTGTCCGCAATTTCTGCACATCTGCGTGGGAGAATACCCCCTGCGGTTTATGAGAATGATGATCTGTTCGCCCCTTGCAGTTCTGCTCCCGATACCTTTCAGAAGTTCATCCGAAAGCAGAGGATCGTCCATACTCCCCTCATCAACAATGATGGTTGAAGGCATCGGAATACCATCGATTCTGCTGTCAAGTTCAAGAAGGTGATATTTTTCGTTGATCGCGTTTCCGTACGATTCCATGGAAGGGCTTGCAGAGCCCAGTATAACCGGGATGCCTTCCATAGCCCCTCTTACAACTGCCACATCCCTTGAATTATACCTTGGTAATTCGTTCTGCTTGTAACTGCTGTCATGTTCTTCATCTACAACTATAATCCCCAGATCGGGAAGCGGTGCGAAGACGGCACTTCTTGGACCTATCACAATTCTTCGTTCTCCGAATTTTGCCAGGTTCCAGCTGTCAAGCCTTTCGCCGCCTGTCATTCCGCTGTGGAGTACGGTAACCAGCCCGGGAAACCTTCTGCTGAAACGGGAGACTGTCAGAGGTGTAAGAGATATTTCCGGAACCAGAACCAGGGCTGTTCGACCCCTTGAAATAACTTCGGATATAGCACGGAGATAAATTTCAGTCTTGCCGCTTCCCGTGACACCGTGCATCAGGAAAACCCGATCATGATCCAATCCTTCAATAACCGCTTTCAGGGTTTGCTCCTGAGCTTCGGAAAGAACAGGAATTTCCTTATCCTTCTCAATATCTGTCCTGATCAGAGATTCCCTGAACCTTCTGCGATATGATTCCTTCACAAGTCCTTTTTTTCCGAGACCGCTGATGGACGACGCCGAAGCTCCCGTTTTTTTCATCAACTGCCTGCGGGTGACCGGTCCTTCACTGGTTGCGAGGTACATGAGAATATCAGCCTGGCGGGGAGCTGTACTTTTCATAGCATCAGCTTTTCTGACAAGCTTTGAATCCTCAATAGCAGCTTCAACGATTCTTTCCATGACCGGTTCGGGACCTGAGACAGGCTTCCATATCGTTCGGAGGATTCCTTCTTTCTCAAGCACGGACAATTCCTTCTCAATTGGATAGTCACCGTTCAGACTGTCCCGCAGAAGTTTAACGGAAACACTCCTGCTGGCTGGAAGGAGACTGCTGAATGGATGTTCAGGATCGATCTTACCGGTGAGGGTAACCACCCTTTTTGCTTTCCCGGAGATCCCGGGAGGATGGGCAGCTGCCATCATCATTCCCGGAGGCGCCTGATAGTAATCAGCTGCCCACTTTACAAGCGTCAGGATCGACTGAGGAAGCAAAGGATTGGAATCAAGTCTGTCAAAAACACCTTTTACTTCCAGCCTGCTCTCCTTGCTGACGGCAGAGGATCCCCATACATATCCGATAAGCTGGCCTGTTCCGAAAGGTACCGCTACTCTGCATCCTGTAAGGTTGCCCCCTGCAAGCTCCGGCGGCAGAGAATATGTAAAGGATTGCCAGAGCGGCTTGTTGAAGACAACTTCAATCAGTTTGATGCTCTTTTCAGTTGTCACCTGGAAAGGGGATCTCCAGGGATTCTGCTGGCCCTGTCAAGAACCAGCTGCCTTGCTTCACTGACCTTCATGGGAAGCGAAGGCAACGTCGGAAATTCACCGTTACGATATACAGTTTTGCCAGCCACCATGGTCAACACTACTCTCTCCGGCCATATAAGCTCAAGAATGTACCTTACCGGATCTTCGGACAGCATAAGTTCTTCCAACTCTACCTCAGATGGTTCGATGAGAGCGATATCAGCAGCGAAATCCCTGGCAAGTCTTCCTGTATTATTCCAGCCAAGTGCCAGAGCTGCTGATCGTGTACCGCTGTTGAACCAGAATTCTGCAGGCAAAGCTGCAGGAGATTTTTTGATCGACGCCAGACCCATTGCCAGACGCAGATCACCTGCAAGATCGAGCCGATTGTTGCATGCAGCTCCATCGCTTGCAACTGTTACCGTGATGTTTTCCGAATCAAGGGCAGGAATATCTGCAATACCGCTTCCAAGTCTGAGATTGGTCCATGGACAGTGTACCGCAGTAGTTCCGGATTCTCGAAGTATTTCCATCTCTCCATCCCGCAGGTGTACGCAGTGGGCGAGCAACGTGTCAGGCCCTGTAAACCCCCGCTTGTACAGGAAATGTATATTGCCACCGCTCTCTCTCATAGTCAGATGCTTGAGTTCATCCTGAGATTCAGAGGCATGTGTCGTCCTCTTAATACCTGCAGGAATCTCAGCCAGCCAATCCCAGATGCTTTCCGAACATGAAAGAGCGAATCTGGGTACGTACGCATAAGTAACAAGATCACCGCAGGATTTCATTACCCTTCCGGTCTCTTCCTTCAGCCATGAGAGTTCCTCCGTTATCCAGTCGGGTCCCTGATCCATTAAAGAATTCCCGGTGAGGGCTCTTGCGTACGATCTCCTGAGAATATCAACTGTAACCTCAGAATACATGAGTACTCCCATGTCGAGAAGCCCTGTGCATCCTGACGAGAATAGTTCCTTCAAAGACTGGATCACCGATACTGCAAGTGTATCGGGTGTATGGGACGCCTCGAAGGGCCATATCCTGTTTTCAAGCCAGGGGAAAAGTGCTCTTCCTTCGGCCATTCCGCGGAAAAGTGTCTGTCCCAGATGGATATGTGTCTGAATCAGACCGGGTACAGCGATGCAGTTTTTCCATTTCCCGGTGGCGTTACGTCTTGTGATGGATTGTATTAAACCGTTTTCCAATTCGATTGAAAACCCGCCGGGGGAAAACCTGCCGTTATCAATAATCCCAGATACATCAAGTACTTTTTCCATACCCGTATTATGTTCCAATCTCATGCCGATTGAAAAGCTCCAACTGGAGTCCCGGGACACTTTCAGAAAATATTGTTAGATTCACTTGATTAATCGATAAATTTATCTGAACTCATCCGAGTATATCCGGAGGGAGGTTTGCATGAAAGCCTTTATGATTCTTTTTGTTCCGCTTGTTCTAACTGTTTCTGCAGCCGATTTTGAGACAATGCAGCTGGAGAACGGTTTAACTGTTATTGTCAGCTCTGATGACACATCTCCTGTAGTAACGATCTGTATTGCTGTGAAGACGGGGGCAACATGCGAGACTCCCGAATCGAACGGGCTGGCTCATTTCTACGAGCATATGTTCTTCAAGGGGAACGAGGCTCTGCCGGATCAGACT
>JAUWSL010000061.1 GCA_030610085.1 Candidatus Aegiribacteria sp. | reverse complement strand
TTCAATGCCGTTACAATGGGTCTGGGCGGAGCCAGAGCGATCGGTTTCGGAGATGCTCTTTCCGTTCTGACCAATCCTGCTGACATTTACCGGATTCCCGGAACCACTTTCACGCTATCGATAGGCCCCGGAATACTGACTGAGTCCTTTGAAGATACTACAGGATACCATGATTTCAACTGGATTGCTCTTTCCAACCTGTCCGCTGCTATGAAATTCCAGGTTAGCCCCAAACTGGCACTCGGAGCTGGAATAGCAAGGATTTCTGATTGTTCCTTTGAAGGCATCTACTATGACCGGGACGCGCTGTCAGGTGATATCATCGAAGATTTTGAACTTGTTTCAAGCGGCGGTTTATACGAAACTGCTGCCGGTTTTTCATGGCACCTTCAAAACTGGATCAATATTGGTTTATCCGGTGGACTTCGGTTTGGCTCCGCCAGTTACGATTCCACATATGTGGACAGGCTGAATCATGAAAACGATACAACGGTTTCGATCGAATGGAATGAAAGTGATTTCTCCTGGCATGCCGGAATCATGATCCCGCTCAGCATGAGCAGTATAGGCATTTCATGGGCATCTGCGACCGATCATTACGATGCTCGAATTGCCGCCGGCGTCTTACTCTATACCGGAGAGTTAAAGCAGGGAGCCCTGGGAATAGAGGTCGAGATCGTTGACCCGGGTGATGCCAGTAATCTGGAAGGAAGGCTTATAGGACAGGTATCCCAGTCCAACTCACTTACCTTCAGAGGCGCGTTATCCATTATCGACAGGAATGAGGAGATAGAAAGCCGGGGGATCGGTCTTTCTTTTGGAACCGGAATCGCTTTTGGACGAGTAACTTTGAACGGAGCGTTTGCCTGGTCTTCCTTAACCAGAGATTCGTTTGCATACTCGGAATGGGAACCGATCGGTATAAAACTGTCGCAATCGCTTCTTTCCTTTGGACTTAACTGGAATCTGTAAAAGCAGCTGAAATATGCCGGTTATAACCAGGGTCTTACTGCCAACCGGTATTCCTGTATTTCTTCGGGTTTGAAAAAGATT
The DNA here is from genome assembly GCA_030610085.1 of Candidatus Aegiribacteria sp. Taxonomy (GTDB): domain Bacteria; phylum Fermentibacterota; class Fermentibacteria; order Fermentibacterales; family JCC-6; genus Aegiribacteria. The sequence continues at coordinate 8,996 of JAUWSL010000061.1, read as the reverse complement.
TCTATCTCTCTATCAGCTGATTCAACAGAGTCGGAAGCATGGATCATGTTATGACCGGGGCTGGTTGCATAATCACCCCTTATTGAACCCGGTACGGCTTCTGCGGGATTGGTTGCTCCAACCATGGATCTGACAATCTCAACGGCATCCTTGGATTCAAGGATTATGATAACCGACGGTCCGCTTATAATAAAAGAGATCAGATCCTTATAGAACTGTTTCCCCTTGTGTTCTTTGTAATGCTGTTCTGCGGTCTGGAGAGATATCCTGCTCAGTTTCATTGCAGTTATCTTCATTCCCCTTCGCTCGAATTTAGATATCAGCTCACCTATCAGTTCTCTCTGCACCGCATTAGGTTTAAGAATAACAAGTGTCTTCTCCATACAAAACCCCTTTCATCTGTTCCAATAATATGTTTATCACATATTTAAACGCAATATTGATTTTACCATTCGCTGTTTGTATCATTGCAGGAACTAGCACTGCATACTTGAAAGGAATTAATCATGTCTGAATTCTCACCTGTTACATTTTTCCTGAGACGCAATACGCAAGCGATATCCTCACTTCTAACCTTTATTCTGATTCTGTTTGTTGTTCCATCGGTAAGTTTCGCGTACGGATTTCATGATGCGCTGAATTATGGAAACAGTATTAATGTCATCAGTATCAGATCTGCAGCCCTTGTCGGCATCAGAGTATTCGGGTCCGAGGGAGCCTCTGCTGTCTTTCTTAATCCCGCTTCTCTTGCCGGCGTGAACAGCTTCAATATGACAGCCTCCACTTCGTCGATTGCGTGGAGTGAGGAAGTTGTTGACAGCACAAATGTAACACATAGGTCAGGCAGCGGTATTGGATCACTTTCAGGTGCGGTAGCTTACAGGGCAGGAACGGATCTGGTTATTGGAGCTGGCATAGCAAAGGTATCGGATCACCAGTACGACGGAACACACTATCTTCCTGATGATCCAGCCCATCCAGGGATAGACATTGTTGAAATGTTGAAAGCTGAAGGCGGATTATGGGAAGCCCTGGGCGGGGTCTCATGGAGTTTCACCGACAATTTCTCAGCAGGGGTATCAGCCGGGCTCAGATTCGGTGGAGTCAGTTACGATTACGTATATGACGAAAAATACACTCTCGAAGTCGATTCAACGTCCTCCTGGAGCTGGGATACCTCAGAGGCCTGCTATCATGCAGGAATCCTTCTGGCGGATGAGGAATTAAGCGCCGGTATGTGCTTTACTTCAGGATCCTCGGATCACTACTATTCAAGGATCTCCATTGCCGGCAGAGCCAGAGCCGAGCATATAGGTAATTCTACGATGGGTTTTGAGGGTGAAATAGTAGATCCTTTCGAAAATAATTTCTTTAATGGTAAACTCTCCATTGAAACCCCCATAAGGGGTAACATGAATATGCTTGCTGGAGTTGGATTCAATGAGGGGGAGAATATGAACCGCGTTGGTCTCGCTTTCTCCGTAGGAGGAAACTACCGCACAGGTCGGGTTCAAGTAGACTGTGCTCTGGCACACAGCGGAAGATCCCGGAAAAGCACATCTTTTCCTGATGAATACTCGGATTATGTTGATGATTCCTCGACTCACTTCTGTATTGGTCTGCAGTATATGCTTTAACTATGGTGATCTCACCGTTGTATGATGAGAGTGAATCGGATGATTAATGGCACGGGAAGCTCCTCACATTCCCGCGGATGGGTAAGGATCAGCTGGACTCCGGATTCAGGTGTATCTCTGGTTTCAGGCGACAGTGAAGGACTTCTTGGCGTAAACGCTCGAAGGCTTATTAATTCAACTGAACCACTCAGTCTTCTTCCGAGCGAACTGGCAATAATTCTAGCCGGCGGACCACCGGACATTCCGATTCATCTTTCCACATCCTCCCTTACCGGGTCTGTCAGTACCGTTAAAGATCAGGTTGAGATAGTTCTCTTCAGTATTCCCGGATTCGGTGGCCGAACCAATATCATGCTTGATGAGCTTGGCGCGGGCATTGTGGGAACTGACAGGACAGGCAGCATTACTCTCTGGAACAAAGCTATGTCGAGTATATTCAGGATTCCACAGAAGCATGTAATAGGCAAGAAGATACAGGATACTCTAGTCTCTCCGGTTCTGTATTCCTGGGATAATGTTATCAAAATGGTTTTGGATGGCAAACAGATAAAAGTGGTCTGCCGTCCCGATGTCCAGCGGAGAGTAGAGTGTACATTCTCTCCAGGAAGCAGCGGAATGGTGGGAACCTGTTTTGATACTACCGAGAGTTTCCAGGCCGAAAACCGCCTCAGAACCAGCAGAAAGATGAATCAGGCATATTTCCATTCAGTGAGCACAGGCCTTGTTCTATTCGATAAGGATTACAGGATTCTGGTAGCGAACAGAGCTTTCGTCCGCATGTTCGGGCTGGTGGAAAACCTTCTCGGTATCCACCTGCATGAGATCCTGCCCGACGAAAGTTATGAGATCATCGAGAACCAGACCAGACAATTCTTTTCAAACCAATCACGGGAGAAGAAAGACGCCAGAATTGCCCGGTTTAGCCTTCCCGACAAAACAATGAAAATAATCCTTCAGGATAATCATCCCATTCTGGAGGATTCCGGCGAAGTATTCTATTCGGTTGGGATATTCGAGGATCTTTCCGAGATCACAGTAATGACAGAGAATTACACAAGCTGCCTGGAAATGTTAAAGAAAACAAACCATCTGGTCGATACGCTCCTTTCAGGAAGAACATTCAGTGCTGCTGAAATAGCTGGAAAATTGCGAGATTGCCTGGCTGCTGAAGCCGTAGCCATCTATCTGTCCGATCCCCTCTCTGAAAGCAGGCTGGCAGGCTGCACACCTGAATGGCCAGAGGAGATACCATCCGTCTTTTCCGAGTTGAGATTGGCTCCCGTACTGGTGGAATCCGATACCGGGTACAGGCTCACAACAGATGATATGGGGGCTCTTGAGTCCTGGTTCGGCAGCTGTTTTGTTTTTCCTCTTGAATCGGAAAAAAAGACGTATGGCTATATTATTGTAGCGGACACTGGAAACGATTCAACAAATGAGGTGTTTCTCCTTGCTGAAATTTCAGCCAGAGCAATCAGGTCATATTTCAGCGCAAGCGAGTACGAAACTGAGATCGAACATCTTGATCTTCTGATAAGCAGACAGAGTGAGCTTGCCGCTACAGTGATCGATTCGCTTGATGTACCAGTTTCAATTTTCAGGAGCGACTGGTCGGTTATCCATTGGAATAAACCCATGCAGGAACTGACAGGCGTTTCATTCGATCTTGCAACAGGCAGGTCTGAGCTTGCTGCCAACATCCTTTTCAACGGTATAGGCGGGATCAGCGCGGCCCAGAGATTTATCAGGAATGGAGCTTCTGAATTTCCTGAATCCTGGGAAGTTGAGAATCAGGATGGAGAAACAACCAGGTGCACATGGCGCCTGCTTAGAACCGAAGCTGTCGAAGGCAGGAATTTTGAAGCTGTTATAATCGTGGCAGGTGTTAAATCCGATGATGTGTTCAGTATTAATGCTGCCAAAAAGGCAGCCGAGACGTATTCCGCTCTGAGTAGGGGCACATCAGCCCTCTTATCGGCTTCGGACCGGGTCCGGGTCAAGGATGCGGCAGCAGCAGCGCTGCTTGAAGTATCGGGAGCTTCCAAGGTTACGCTGAAGATCCGGGGAGTCAATCCTGCTACTAGAACATCCTACGATCAGAAATCAGATGCGGTTGCCCCACATCAGTGGACAATTCCACTGGAAACCGATACCGAGATAATCGGAGAGTGTATCTTTTCCGGTGGAAGAGAATACTCCATCTTAAAGGATTTTGCCCGTAATGTTGCCAGAACATGTGTGGAAATTGAAAAGTCGAATCTGGGAAGACGATTCGCGTTTCTCACAGAGAGGGCAGCCGGCAAGTTTCTGATTTCCAACAGCAGCGGAAGAATACTCCTGTCCAACTGGATGGATGTAACCGACAGAGCTGTCTCCGACCGGACAATCTACGATATGTTCTCAGGTACCGAATGGTCGTATCTCGATGCATCGATCTCAGGCATCCTGAAAAAAGGCAGGCTGAACATGAGATTGAAGACCGACGGTGGTGAGTATGTACAGATGGCTGCCGTTGCACTCGACGGGCATATCGGGGATTCTCTGATAATATGGTGGCTGGTTTCCGACTCGTCATATATGGCGCATCTCAAACAGGTAGAATCTGCCGAAAATTCTGGATATGCATTAAGAGATATGCTTGACAATCTTCTGGAATCTATCGGCAGAAGCTTCACCCGCGTGAAGAATGTTCTTAATCCCGATCATCCCATAGCGGCAATTCTGACTACTGCGAAGTACGCCTTCGATGGTATGAACAAGGGTTACCTCTACCTTCGAATGATCCAGATGTCTTTGAATGCAATCCAGGACAGGGTCAATACCGAGCTCTACCTTGACAAGGTCGTCTCCTCCTTCATCGATGCCGGCATGCTTTCTCCGGATGTTTCAATATCGGGAGGACTTTACGATATAACAGGAAATGTCGATCTCATGCAGCAGGTTACACTCCAATTATGCAGAATCGTATGCCCTGAAACTGCACCCACTTTCAGAGTATCGGTCATCAGAAAAAAGAACCTTGAATATACAGATGATCTGTACAGAGGAGCGGAACAATATGTAAGGATCGAAATCCAGAAATCTGATGGGAGCATCTTGAAGAATGTTCCCGCAAAACTTTTCGATCCAGCTGCACTGGAAGACTATTCCGGGGGAATTCCACCAGCCTCGGAGATCTCCCTGCTGTACCTGATACTGCAGCTCAATGGGGGCACGCTCCGCAAGGAAGAAGATAACACATCAGTGTATATACTCTTTCCGTGCATGGATTAGTATTGACCACTTAGCCGCCTGTTCCATCAAGGCAGGTTATGACAACTTTTTACTGCTCTGGAATGGGATATCCTCTCTATCTGGAACCCGGGCGGTCTCTACTTTACCTTGATCGTATTTCTAGTCATACTACCGGTTCGCGAAGTATGCTATTTGATCTATCTGGAGGAAAACGTTGGATCCCTACGATTTCAAAAAACTGGAAGAGAAATGGAAACCTGTCTGGAACAGGATGGGGCTTTACAGGACCGGTGTGGAATCTGGTAGAGATCCTTTCTACTGCCTTGATTATTTTCCATATCCCTCAGGAGCAGGGTTGTCAGTAGGTCACTGCAAGAACTACATACCTACCGATGTCATATGCCGAAAAAAGAGGATGGACGGGTTCAACGTACTGCATCCAATGGGATGGGATGCCTTCGGTCAGCCGGCTGAGGAGTATGCCATTAAAACAGGTACACATCCCGCTGAAGTGACCAGAATCAACTCGGATACATACCGCAAGCAGATGAAGCTGGTAGAAACCAGCTACGACTGGGAAAGGGAGCTCAATTCAAGCGATCCCGGCTACTACATGTGGACACAGTACTTTTTCAATCTTCTTTTCGACAGGGGACTTGCGTATCAGTTCGAGAATGATCAGATGTGGTGTCCTGCATGCAGGATAGTCCTTTCCAATGAAGAGGCTGCCGGCGGTATCTGCTGGCGCTGCGGAGACGAGGTTACGCGAAAGAAACTGAAACAGTGGTTCTTCAGGATCACGGAGTACGCAGACAGGCTGCTTTATGACCTTGATGACCTCGACTGGCCCGAGGGGATCAAGGCCATGCAGAGGAACTGGATAGGAAGATCCGAGGGAGCAGAGGTTATTTTCAGGGTACATAATCCTGAAACAGATTTCGAATTCGACCTTCCAGTTTATACTACGAGGCTTGATACTATCTACGGAGCCACATTCTGTGTTCTTGCTCCTGAGCACCCGGATATTGAGAAACTGGTTACTTCCGAAAAGCATGACGAAGTGATGAAGTATGCAGCCGAAGCCAGAGCAAAGAGCGACCTGGAGAGAACTGCGGCAGCGGAGAAGAAGAAAACCGGTGTTTTTACGGGCTGTTTCGCTTTGAATCCATACAACTCTGAAAAGGTTCCGGTGTACGTTGCCGATTATGTGCTGGCCGGTTATGGAACCGCTGCAATAATGGCGGTACCCGCACATGATGAGAGGGATCATGCATTCGCAGTGAAATTCGGCATACCAATTGTTGAGGTCATAGCCCCCGGAGGCATTCCCAGGGGAGTTGAGGAAGCTGCAACAGTTGCTGATGGACAGCTTATCAACAGCGGATCTTTCACCGGCCTCGAATCCGATACTGCCAGGAAAAGGATGGCTGAATACGCTGAGGAGCAAAGGATCGGAAAGCCGGATGTCCGTTACAGGATAAGAGACTGGCTTGTTTCAAGGCAGCGGTACTGGGGAGCTCCGATCCCGATCATCCATTGTGAAAAATGCGGTGCCGTGCCTGATAGAAACCTGCCTGTGATCCTCCCTGAAATGGATAACTTCGAACCTGATGATTCGGGACGTTCGCCACTGGCAAGAGCAGAAGAATGGGTGAATACTACTTGTCCCCAATGCGGAGGTCCTGCCAGGCGGGATACCGATACCATGGCCGGCTTTGTATGCTCATCGTGGTATTTTCTGAGATTTGCCTCCCCGCATGAGTCCGACAGACCCTTCGACCCGGAAGCTGTGAAATACTGGCTTCCCGTCGACCTATACGTAGGTGGTGCTGAGCATGCGGTAATGCACCTTATCTATGCCAGGTTCTGGACCAAGGTCATGTACGATGAAGGGATGCTTGATTTTATCGAGCCGTTTTCCGTCCTGAAGAACCAGGGGATGATACTCGGGAACGATGGACAGAAAATGTCCAAATCAAAGGGAAACATAGTTACTCCGGATGAAATGGTGGCCAAGTACGGCGCAGATGCCCTGAGGCTGTATATCCTTTTCATGGGACCGTTCGAGGCTGAACTGGAATGGAGCGAGGAGGGTATAGCCGGAACTTACAGGTTCTTGAAGAGGGTCTGGTCGGTGGTGCTTGAAACTGCCGGATCTCAATCCACGGAGAAGGATGAGGATTTCATTGCAGAGCTCCGCTACAATACTGCGAGAACTGTGAAGAAGGTCACGATGGATCTGGATACATTCGCTTTCAACACGGCTGTGGCAGCGATGATGGAGTATGTTAATTTCCTTTCTGCCAACAGGGAAAGGGCTTACGCTGCAGGCAGTATCTGGATCGATTCGATCCGGAAGCTGCTTATACTGATGGCACCTATGACGCCGTTCATTTCCGATGAGCTCTGGGAGAGGATGAACTTCCCCGGAGATACGGTTATCTCTCAGGAATGGCCCGCCTGGGATGAACAGGACCTTGTTCTGGATTCAGTTGAAATAGTCGTGCAGGTAAAAGGGAAAATTCGCGCCCGGATGAGAGTTCCCTCCGGTACAGGCACGGATGAGATCAAGAAAAGAGCCCTGTCACTGGACAGGATTGAAGAATTGCTGGGAGACAGTGAACCCGCAAGGGTGATTGTCGTACCCGGCAAACTTGTCAACATCATACCATGATCATACTTAGAAAGATTAGGCCTGCTGATGCTTCCGCGGAAAGCTGACATCAGAGCAGGAATGAAAGTATCAATAGTAACAAAGGTTAACCAGCGTTCCGGTGAGCTCACCGAGGGGATCGTAAAGGATATTCTGACAAGATCTCCCAGGCACTCCCACGGTATCAAGGTCAGACTGGAAAGCGGTCTTGTGGGCAGAGTAAAGGAAGTTTTGTCATAAATCTGGGAGTAATGAAACAATGGATATGGAAATAGTATTTCCAGGTGGAAAAAGGGTAGATGTTCTTTACGGGGATTTCACTATCAGAACGGATCAGTCCCTGCAGGGCGGGGGAGAGGGGTCCGCGCCTGAACCCTTTGATCTGTTTTTTGCGTCCCTGGGAGCCTGCGCGGGTATTTACGTGCTTTCCTTCTGCCAGTATCATGATCTCCCTGCCGAAGGTATCAGGTTGTATCAGACCGTTGATAGAGATCCAGAAACCAAACTGTTCCAGAAGCTGAAAATCGATATCAGAGTACCGGGGACTTTCCCTGAAAAGTATCATAAGGCGCTGATCCGTTCAGCGGAGCAGTGCACCGTAAAGAAGCATATTGCAAAGGGGTTGCCTGAATTCGAAGTTACCGTTTCTTCTCGAACGGATAACCGGTAGACAGTGCAGGTCAAACCTGCCGCGAAAAGGAGGAAATTCAATGGTTGTACGCAAATATAGCGATGTAAAAGCGGAATATGTGATAATGGAAGAATCCAGTGGAGTTAAGAAGCGGGTTCTTATTTCAAAAGCCGATGGTGCTCCAAATTTCATTCTGAGACGATTCACTATTGACCCCGGCGGGTACACTGCATATCACAAACATCCGTGGGAGCATGAAGTCTACGTTCTTTCCGGGAAAGGCGAGATCAGACTTGGTGAGACGAGTCATGAACTCAGTGTTGGCACCGTGGTTCTCGTGCTGCCTGATGAACAGCACAATTTCGTGAACGTCGGCGATGAACCCCTGGATTTCCTCTGCACGATACCCAGTTAATAAACGGAATGGGGCCCGGCCCCATAATCAGCGGAGAGTTTCCATCCATTCCTGAGCCTGAAGGATTACGGGTCTGTTCAGCGTATGTACCCCTTCCCATGAACTGAAAACCGTTTCAATTCCCAGATTTTCAAGTATTTCAACCGCCGCCATTCCTTCTTCGACACCAACGTGCTGATCAAGGGTGCCGTTGGCGACGAAGGCGTTAAGCCCGGCTGTATCACCCACACTGGAAGTATCGATAAACGCGGTGTCCAGTCTTCCTGCAAACCCGATCAGTCCGGTGAAGTCCTCAGGATGCGTAAGACCTGTCATCCAGGTCATGGAGCATCCCTGGGAGAAGCCGAAAAGAAAAACATCCGAGACCAGATACCTTTCCTTAAGGTCGTCAACAAGTGAGATCACATACTCAGTGGAAAGCAGGTC